>JAFACP010000068.1 GCA_023425455.1 Pseudomonadota bacterium
CTGGCTCGCGCTATCAAACGCGCTCGCTACCTGTCCCTGCTGCCGTACACTGATCGTCATCAGTAATCGGGCACGGTCCATTAATACGACTTTAAGAGGATAAGGTAATGCAAGTTATTCTGCTTGATAAAGTAGCAAACCTGGGCAGCCTGGGTGATCAGGTAAACGTTAAAGCGGGCTACGCTCGTAACTTCCTGGTTCCACAGGGTAAAGCTGTTCCAGCTACGAAGAAAAACGTAGAGTTTTTCGAAGCACGTCGTGCTGAACTGGAAGCCAAACTGGCTGACGTTCTGGCGGCTGCTAACGCTCGCGCTGAGTCAATCAACGCACTGGGCACCGTTACCATCGCGTCTAAAGCTGGCGACGAAGGTAAACTGTTCGGTTCCATCGGTACCCGCGATATCGCTGATGCAGTCTCTGCAGCAGGCGTTAAAGTGGCTAAGAGCGAAGTTCGTCTGCCGAACGGCGTTCTGCGTACCACCGGTGAGCACGAAGTTGACTTCCAGGTTCACAGCGAAGTGTTCGCTAAACTGGTTGTTAACGTTGTAGCTGAGTAATTTTTACTCTGCTCACGTCGAAGCGCCGGCCTTGTGCCGGCGTTTTGCTTTTTATACGATCTGTATCGCTTATCTTCTCTTGTAAGGTCGCTATTGCTGACGCATTCACAGATAATAAATTGAAACGCAATTTTATTTCTGAGAATAGTCATGGATACCCCTCTGCCCGCACCGCTTTTTGCTCGTCGAAATGTGGCTTACGCCTGCGCCACGCTCTGCTGTCTGCTTTGGGGTAGCTCATACCCGGCGATTAAAAGCGGATACGCGCTTTTTGACATCGCCACGGATGATATTCCGTCGAAGGTGGTTTTCGCCGGATACCGTTTCCTGTTTGCCGGTGCGTTGCTGCTGCTGTTTGCACTGGCGCAGCGAAAACCCATCGCCCGACTGACTCCGGCGCAGTTCGGTCAGATTACCGTGCTGGGGCTGACGCAGACGGCGCTTCAGTACACTTTCTTTTATATTGGTCTGGCCTACACGACGGGTGTCAACGGGTCGATTATGAATGCCACGGGCACCTTCTTCAGCGTGCTGCTGGCGCACTTTATCTACCATAACGATAAGCTCAGCTATAACAAAACGCTGGGCTGTGTGCTGGGTTTTCTGGGCGTCATGCTGGTTAATTTCCAGGGCGGACTGAGCGAGTTCAGCTTTGTCTGGTACGGTGATGGCTTCGTGGTTCTGGCGGCCTTTATCCTCTCTTCCGCCACGCTGTACGGTAAACGCATTTCGCAAACTGTCGATCCGACGGTGATGACCGGCTGGCAGCTGGCGATCGGCGGTGTGGCGCTGGTCGCGGGAGGATATGCCACGGGCGGGACGCTGACGATCCACAGCCTGAGCGCCGTGGCGGTGCTGGGGTACCTGACGTTGCTCTCATCGGTAGCGTTCGCGCTGTGGAGCGCGCTGCTCAAAGTGAACCGCGTCAGCATGATCGCTCCGTTCAACTTTGTTGTGCCGGTGGCCGGGACGGTGCTGTCCGCTATTTTCCTCGGCGAGAACATTCTTGATATCAAATATGTGGTGGTGCTGGTGCTGGTCTGTTCCGGGATCTGGTGGGTCAATAAGCGCAGCGCCTGATGGCGCTGCACTCTCCGGCCCGGAATGACTAACGTGCTCTGATGAAACTGCCGTCTGCCTGGCGCGTAAACAGCACCTGCTGGCCGTTGCCGCTCTCAATCGTCAGCCCGGTGACCACGCCGCTGGCGTTCTGACGGATCTGTACCATCTGGCCGTTTTGCAAATTACTGAGCGGCTTGTCTGCACCTTCTACCTGGGCCATCGCGTAAACGTCGGTGGGAGGCAGATCATGGTCGCGGAAAAGCTGCGCCAGCGTTTTACCGGGCTCTACCCGGTAAGAGCGCCACTGTTGTTCGATGCCGGTTGGTTGCTGCATTTGCGGCTGCGTTGGGGCGGCGGCCTGCTCCTGCGGCTGTTGATCCTGAACAGGCTCAGGTGCGACCGGCGCCACCTGCGCCGGATCGTTTGACGGTGTCGCCTGCTGCGTCTGCATGGGTTGGGAGTGCGATGCTGACGGGAGTTCAAGCTGCGCATCGCGGGTCACTGGCCCTGACCCATCAACATCATCGCCGCCTGAAGGCAACAGGAAGCCGACAATCACCAGCAGCGCGCCAAAAATAATGCCTCTGCGGTGCAGGGACGGCAGCGGGTCCATGAGGCGAAAATGGTCTGGCGCATGCCAGATTTTCGCCAGGGTAGGTTTCAGTTCAAATCGCCCGGGCATGGCTCTCCTCCTGCTCCGCGTCTTTTTATCCTGTCTGCCGAAGTATAGTTCGCTAACTGCCTGAACGACGTAGCAAAGCTGACATCCGTGACATCAGTTTGGGATTAATCCTGATCCGTCCTATTGTTTCTGTTTCAACGCAGTTTGTCACCTTTACTTCAGACAAAGTTTTACCCACAGGGGCATGGCTGCTATGCTGCCCGCTACTTTAAATGTGATGGAAGGAAAACCCATGACCACCCCGACTTTTGACACTATCGAAGCGCAGGCAAGCTACGGCATCGGCTTACAGGTAGGACAGCAGCTGAGCGAATCCGGCCTGGAAGGTCTGTTACCGGAAGCGCTGGTGGCGGGTATCGCTGATGCGCTGGAAGGCAAACAACCGGCCGTTCCGGTGGATGTTGTTCATCGCGCGCTGCGTGAGATCCACGAGCGTGCCGATGCGGTTCGCCGCGCGCGTTTTGAAGAGATGGCCGCTGAAGGCGTGAAATATCTGGAAGAGAACCGCGAGCGTGAAGGGGTGAGCAGCACCGAATCCGGCCTGCAGTTCCGCGTGATCAACCAGGGTGACGGCGCTATCCCGGCGCGTACCGACCACGTGCGCGTGCACTACACCGGTAAGCTCATCGACGGTACGGTGTTCGACAGCTCTGTTGCGCGCGGCGAACCGGCAGAATTCCCGGTAAACGGCGTCATCGCCGGCTGGATCGAAGCGCTGACCCTGATGCCGGTTGGCTCAAAATGGGAACTGACCATCCCGCAGAACCTGGCCTATGGCGAGCGCGGCGCTGGCGCATCCATCCCGCCGTTCAGCACCCTGGTCTTTGAAGTCGAGCTGCTGGAAATTCTGTAATCGACTTTTCTTATCTCCTCTCCCCGTTGGGGAGAGGAAAATAGTGGTAAAACCTATAGTTACGACATAATCAATATTTTATCTTGCAAACGAAACTGTTACGTGTATTTTTGCGAACTGTTTCGCGTTGTATGAGTGATATGACACTCTCTTTAAACATATTATTAACATAATATCCAATTCATAGTATTCATCCCGCCGATTCTTACCTAATATCGATAAATCCTTCTCAGGGGAAGGGTCATTATTTGATGTATTTAAAGGCCAGAAGAGCCTTAACAACACGACAGGCATAACAGGAAAATATCACATGGTAGATCAGGTCAAAGTCGACGCCGTTGAAGAGGTGACGTCTGAACAGTCGCTGCGGCGCAATCTCACAAACCGTCATATTCAGCTTATTGCAATAGGGGGAGCCATCGGCACCGGGCTGTTTATGGGATCGGGGAAAACGATCAGCCTCGCGGGGCCGTCGATCATCTTCGTTTATATGATCATCGGTTTTATGCTCTTTTTCGTCATGCGCGCCATGGGCGAACTGCTGCTCTCGAACCTCGAATACAAATCGTTTAGCGACTTTGCCTCCGATCTGCTCGGCCCGTGGGCCGGCTATTTTACCGGCTGGACATACTGGTTCTGTTGGGTCGTCACCGGCATGGCGGATGTGGTCGCCATCACGGCGTATGCCCAGTTCTGGTTCCCCGGATTGTCCGACTGGGTGGCTTCGCTTGCGGTGATCGTTCTGCTGCTGAGCCTTAATCTCGCCACCGTAAAAATGTTTGGTGAGATGGAGTTCTGGTTCGCGATGATCAAAATCGTGGCCATCGTCGCGCTGATTGTTGTCGGGCTGGTGATGGTACTGACGCACTTCAAATCACCAACCGGCGTGGAGGCTTCATTCGCTCATCTGTGGAATGACGGCGGCTGGTTCCCGAAAGGGCTGAGCGGCTTCTTTGCGGGCTTCCAGATTGCGGTGTTTGCTTTTGTGGGGATCGAACTGGTTGGAACCACGGCAGCGGAAACCAAAGAACCGGAGAAATCACTGCCGCGCGCCATTAACTCGATCCCGGTGCGTATCATCATGTTCTACGTGTTCGCGCTGATCATTATCATGTCCGTGACGCCGTGGAGCTCTGTCGTGCCAGCGAAAAGCCCGTTCGTCGAGCTGTTTGTGCTGGTTGGGTTGCCTGCGGCAGCCAGCCTGATTAACTTCGTGGTGCTGACGTCGGCCGCCTCTTCCGCCAACAGCGGGGTATTCTCTACCAGCCGGATGCTGTTTGGCCTGGCGCAGGAGGGGGTCGCGCCGCGAGCATTTGCCAAACTGTCCCGACGGGCGGTACCGGCGAAAGGGCTCACCTTCTCCTGCATCTGTCTGCTGGGCGGCGTGGTGATGCTCTACATCAACCCAAGCGTGATCGGTGCGTTCACCATGATCACCACCGTCTCGGCGATCCTGTTCATGTTCGTCTGGACCATCATCCTCTGCTCCTGGCTGGTGTACCGTAAAAAACGTCCGCACCTGCATGAGAAATCTGTCTACAAAATGCCGCTGGGCAGGCTGATGTGCTGGGTATGTATGGCCTTCTTCGCGTTCGTCTTAGTCCTGCTGACGCTGGAAGATGACACTCGTCAGGCGCTGTTCGCCACTCCGCTGTGGTTTATCGCGCTGGGGCTGGGCTGGTTATTTATTGGTAAAAAACGTCTGGCAGGCCAGCGTTAATAAAAAAGGCCACGTATGCGGTGGCCAAATTCGAACTTCAGGAAGGCGCTCCCGGGCGCCTTTTTGCTTAATCCCCGGCGAGGGCACGCGGGAACAGAACGTTGTTCTCCAGACTGATGTGCTCCATCAGATCGTCGATCATCTCGTTAATGCCGTTGTACATCGCTTTCCAGGTGGTACACGCCTCTGGCGGCGGCGTCACGTTATTGGTCGTATGTTTGATCACCTCAAGCAGTTCGCCGGCGTCGTCATGCTCACTTTCCATCACGCTTATCGGCCCCGCTGCCTGGCGACCCATTCCCTGCTTAATCATCGGGAAGAGGATCTGCTCCTCTTTCATCATATGGCTGGACAGCTCTTCATGCAGCAGGGTCAGATATTTCGCCAGCCCGCGCGGAACCGACGGTTTATCGGCATGAACACGCTCAACTTTGGTCGCCTGCAGAATAAGTTCCGCTAACTGCTCCCGGTGGCGCGCGTGATAGCGCACGATAATGTGGTCGATGATGTCGCTCAGCGCGGCGGTGCGCCAGTCTTGTCCGGCTGGCTCTCTGGCCAGCAGCGCCAGCTCCGCTTCAATCGCTCCGACCTCCAGCGAGAGGCGCGAGGCCGCACGTGCCAGCGTTTGCTTACCGCCGCAGCAGTAATCCATATCGTATTTGCGGAACAGCGCGGAAGCGCGAGGGATGGAGAGCGCCAGCTCGCCAAGTGGTTGGTCGCGATAGGCCATAGCGGTTACCTCATGGTGAATATCATAAGATGTATTTTACATGCATCTTTAAGCGGCAGCAATAACCCTTCGGAGGGAGATGAAATGTGATGGTGGTCACAAAAATTATTGTGATTTAACTGGCTGAATGCACTCACAAAATCACCGCAGCAGGGGTTTTGAAACTGAAGAAACAGTAAACAACGTTGCCCGCCTGCCGATAGATACACGTCAGACAATATCCTGCATATAAAAAAGGCAACGTATGTTTAAACGTATAAAAGTGATTACACTTCTGGTTTCGGTGCTGCTGGTGCTCGGCATCATGCAGCTGATCTCTGCGGGCATTTTCATTAATGCGCTCAACGACGACAAAGACAACTTCACCGTGTCTCAGGTTTCCAGCCAGAACGTGGCGGAGTTTACCGATGCGTGGATCAGTCTGAACCAGGCGCGCGTCACCCTGAACCGCGGTATGCTGCGCCTGCAAAGCAGCATGGCGTCACAGATTAACGGCGGTCAGCTCAATCAGCTGGTGTCGACGGCGAAAACACTGCTGGCGGAGGCGCAAGACCATTACGATAAATACTATGCGTTGCCGAATACGCCAGGCCTCGACGAGGATCTCGCGAAGCGGCTGGAAGAGCAGTACCGCATTTACTCCGCGACGCTGACCCAAATGAACGTGCTGCTTGCGCAGGGCAATCTGGAAGAGATGTTCCGGCAGAATGCCGAGCAGAAACAGAACGCGATGCAGAGCGTCTATCGCGAATGGCGCCAGGCGCAGGCGCTGCTGACCGACAAAGGCATCAAGGATAACGAAAGCGGCTATAAGCGCATTCTGTGGATCCTCTCCGCGGTCATGCTGATGGTGGTGGGGGTAATTATCGCCAGCTGGATCGCCATGCGCCGCGTGCTGCTGTTGCCGCTGCAGGAGGTCATTAACCACATCCGTGCCATCGCGGCAGGGGATTTGACCCAGCCTGTCGAGGCGAGCGGCAAAAATGAAATGGCGCTGCTGGCGAAAAATGTCCAGGAGATGCAGCAGGCGCTCGCCAGCACGGTGGGGACGGTGCGCATCAGCGCGGATTCCATCTACACCGGCGCAGGTGAAATCTCTGCAGGCAGCAACGATCTCTCCTCCCGTACCGAACAGCAGGCGGCTTCGCTGGAAGAGACCGCCGCCAGCATGGAGCAGTTAACGGCAACCGTGAAGCAAAACGCCGACAACGCCCGTCAGGCCTCGCGTCTGGCGCTGGATGCCTCATCAACCGCGAAGAAGGGCGGCAACGTGGTGGAAGGGGTAGTACGAACGATGGATGAGATTGCCACCAGCTCCAGCAAAATTGCGCAGATCACCAACGTTATCGACGGGATTGCCTTCCAGACGAACATTCTGGCGCTGAACGCTGCGGTAGAAGCGGCGCGTGCGGGCGAGCAGGGACGTGGGTTTGCGGTCGTGGCGGGGGAGGTACGTACCCTGGCCCAGCGTAGCGCCCAGGCGGCGAAAGAGATCAAAGCGCTGATCGACGACTCCGGCGAGCGCGTCAATGCGGGTTCGCAGCTGGTTAACGAGGCCGGTGAGACGATGGCGGAAATCGTCAATGCGGTGACCCGGGTAACCGACATTATGGGCGAAATTGCGTCGGCGTCAGACGAGCAGAGCCGCGGTATTGATCAGGTTGGACAGGCCGTTGCGGAGATGGATCGCGTCACTCAGCAGAACGCCTCGCTGGTGGAAGAGTCCGCGGCAGCGGCGGCGGCACTGGAAGAGCAGGCGGCACGTCTGAATGACGCCGTGGCGGTATTTAAGCTTGCGCGCGGTCAGGCGGCGAAAGCTGCGCCGGTGAAAACCGTTGCGCCAAAAGAGAGACCGGTCGTGAGTATGGCGGACGCGAACTGGGAAACCTTCTAATCTCCGGCCCCGGCGCGTTTGGGCGCCGGGTCCGGCCTTGTCCGGGTCAGCGCTCCGGGAGCGGGATCACCGTGGGTTTTTTCGGTTTCGCCCTGACGGCAATCACCACGCCCGCCACCAGCAGCAGAATGCCGCAGGCCGTCAACAGCGGCGGCACGCTCTGGCGCATCAGGAAGGTATAAAGCAGCCCGGCGAGAGTTTCGAAGACGATCAGCGGGCCTAAAATTACCGTCGGCAGCTTCTGACTGGCGATGTTCCAGCACAAGGCCCCTACCCACGAGCAGAGCACCGCGATGGCAATCATCAGCCCGACAAACACCCAGGGCCGCGGACCGAAAGGCAGGGCGAAGGTCGGCTGCTGTAGCCCCAGCCAGATACAGGCGCCCGCGTAACCCAGCAGCGAAACCGGCAGCGTGACCAGCGCCTGCGCCGTGGCCCACATCATCGGGTTTTTATCCGGGTTTTCCCGCAGCCAGCGGGCGTTGCGCAGGGCGTACCACGCCCAGCATCCCACGGAAATGAACGCCAGCAGAATGCCGGATGCGTAACGCCCGATGCTGAAATCTGTCAGGCCGTGGCGTAGCTCGGCGATATTCACGCACACCAGTCCGACGGCGGTGCAGAGCAGCGCGGGAGCCATCGCTGACCACGCCAGCTTTCCGTCGCGATGGCTGTAAAGCAGATTGGCAAAAACCGGGATCACTACCGGCAGCGTGCCGATGATCATGGTTGCCACCGGCGCGCCCGTGCGCTGGATTGCGCCTGCCAGGCAGACGTAATAGATGAGGTTGCCCGTCATGGTCAGCGCCAGCGCCGTGCGCCAGTCCTGGCCGGTCAACTGGCGCAAACGCCCCCGTCCCAGCCAGGCCAGCGGCAGGGCGATGAGGCCCAGCGCCAGGTAGCGTCCGGTCGACTGCAGTATCGCCGGGTACTCTGGCACAATCAGGGGACCCACAAAAATCAGCCCCCACATCAAACCTGCAAGCAGGGCATACAACACGCCGCTAATCATTTTTTCATCCACATTGATGCATTCAGCGCGCAGTCTAAGAGAGCAAAACGCCGCGCGTATTGTATGAGATTGCGCATCAGCGCGCGGTCACCTGCTTCTGGTAGCGTACCGGGGTGATCCCATAGCGACGGGTAAAGGCGCGGGTCAAATGCGACTGGTCGCTCAGCCCGGTTGCGGCGGCCACTTCTGCGGCTGGCATACCGTGGGTCAGAAAGGCTTTGGCACGCCAGAGACGGATCGCCATCAGCATCTGGTGTGGCGTCACGTTGAAATGGGCCTTGAACTGGCGCTGGAAATGGTAGGGGCTCAGGGAGACAACGTTAGCCAGTTCGTCCAGCGTCAGCGGGTGCATATAGTTGTCATGCAGATAGTCACGAACGCGTTCAAAACGGTGCGCGCCTTCAGCAACCCCCGGCGTATGGTGGGCCAGCGGCTGGAACGTCTCAATCAGATCCAGCAATAGCCCTTTTTGCGCCAGCGCATCATCCGTATGCCACAGGCCATAGATCAGCTGGCCAATTTGCCGGGCACGCAGCGGATCGTGGCGCGTCACATCGCTAAACCACCAGTGGCGCACGCCGGTTATCGTTTCCAGCAGCTGAGGTTCAAGATAGATCATCCGGTAACGCCAGCCGTCATCCGTTGCCGCTTCGCCGGTGTGGAGTTCGTCCGGGTTCATGGTGACCACGGAATTAACGTGGGCGACATGCTGGGAACCGCGATAGCGAAAGCGCTCGGCGCCGGCTTCGATCGCGCCGATGCCAAAAGCCTCGTGGGTGTGTGGCTCAAAGGCGTAACGAGAGATATGCGCATGATACAGTTCAACGCCCGGGATCTGCGCCAGATGGCGAAATCGCGCGCTGTCTCTCTCATCAATGAACTGTTCCGGAACGCCTTGCACGTGAACTCTCCTCTCGGGTCATCCCGCTATTATCAGAGATGACCCGTGGGGATGCTACAAAAAATAACCAGTTTTTAACAATTACAGAATCGCTTTTACGCTCTCAGCCAGCGGCGTCGTTGCACGGCCGATCAGTTTGCTCAGCGTATGGCTATCGTCAAAAAGTCCCCCTCTGGACGCGCCCACATCGGAGTCCGCCAGCATATCAGCCAGCCCGGCAGGTAAACCGACGCTCTTCAATGCAGCGGCAAAGTCCTCTTCGCTCAGGTTCTGATAAGTAACCGGTTTACCGCTCTGTTTGCTGAGCTCCGCCGCCAGCTCGCTCAGCGTCCAGCCGTGGTCGCCCGCCAGTTCGTATACTTTGCCAGCATGACCCTCTTCAGCGATCACTTTGGCTGCCGCTGCGGCATAGTCTGCACGGGTGGCAGAAGCTATCTTGCCTTCACCTGCGGCACCAATAAATACGCCATGTTCCAGCGCTGGCGGCGCGCTTGCCAGATAGTTTTCGGTATACCAGCCGTTGCGCAGCAGCGCGTAAGGGACGCCCGACGCCGCCAGCGCATTTTCGGTAGCGACATGCTCAACGTGCAGACCCAGCGGCGATGAATCCGCATGCAGCAGGCTGGTGTAGGCGATAAATTTTACCCCGGCCGCCCGGGCGGCGTTAATCACGTTCTGATGCTGGGTGGCGCGCTGGCCGACTTCGCTGGATGAGATCAGCAGCAGTTTATCCACGCCGCTCAGCGCGACGGTGAAGGCCGCTTCGTTTGTGTAATCCGCCTCGCGGACGACGATGCCCTGCTGGCTTAGCGCCCCGGCTTTTGCCGGGTTACGCACGATGGCCACAATCTGGTTCGCCGGAACCGTCTTCAGCAGTTGCCCGATAACAAGATGGCCAAGCTGGCCGGTAGCGCCGGTAATCGCGATCATGATGCTTCTCCTTCGTATTTGTCTGGTGTTGTGGCACACTACCACCTTAGCTAACTTTTAGTAAGTACGTACAAAAAGGTAAGTATGGAAAGAACAAAACCCACGCTCAGCGAACAAATGCGTGACGGGGATCTGTTTGCCGAGCAGTGTCCTTCCCGGGAGGTGCTCAGGCATGTCACCAGCCGCTGGGGCGTGCTTATTCTGGTGGCGCTACGCCTGGGGACGCATCGCTTCAGCGATCTGCGCCGCAAGATGGGAGGCGTCAGTGAGAAGATGCTGGCGCAGTCGCTGCAGGCGCTGGAGCTGGACGGCTTTGTCAGTCGGGTTGCATACCCGGTTGTACCGCCGCACGTCGAGTATAGCCTGACGCCGCTGGGCGTTGAGGTGAGTGAGAAAGTCGCCGCGCTGGCCGACTGGATAGAGATCAACACTCCGCAGGTACTGGCGAAGCGCGATGAACGGACGGCGTAAACCGCCGCCCGTCTTGCGGACGTTACTGACGCAGATCCAGCTGATAAATGGCGAAACCAATATCATCGGTTCCGATTTTCGTCATCGGGTACTGCGCCTTCTCGCCTGTAAAGGCGGCGGCTTTGTCAGAGGGCGAGGTCTCGACGCGGATATCCAGTTTTGTCGCGCTGTTAATCGGTGCCAGACGCCAGTTGTTGTCCACCGCCGGGTGAATGGCGCCGGTTTTTTTCGACTCCGCGCTGATCCATGCCGCCAGGACGGAACGGTTTTCATCCGGTGAGGCAAACGCGATATGGCTATCGCCGGTTCCGGCGAACTTGCCGCCGTAGGCGCGATAGTTATTGGTTGCCACGAGGAAGGTGGCCTTCGGATCAATGGCTTTGCCGTTAAAGGTCAGGTTTTTAATACGCTCTGCCTGCGGATGCAGGCTCTGACACTCGCCGTCATATTTTGCCGGCTGCGTTACGTCAATCTGATAATTTACGCCGTCGATCACGTCGAAGTTGTAGGTGCGAAAGCCGTCCCAGTTGATCAGCGACTGCGGTTTACTGCTGTGCGGATCGATCTGGTTAAACTGCCCGGCCGAACACTCCAGCCACTCTTTCACCTCTTTTCCGCTCGCTTTGACGACCACCAGCGTGTTCGGATAGAGATACAGGTCGGCGGCGTTACGGAAGGTCAGCTGACCCTTTTCAACCTCGACATAGCTTGCCGGATCGTTTTTACGACCGCCCACTTTGAACGGTGCTGCCGCCGAAAGCACCGGCAGGTTTGCCAGATCTGGATCGCCCTGAATAAAGT
>JAFACP010000112.1 GCA_023425455.1 Pseudomonadota bacterium
AGGTGACCGTGGCGCTGGATCAGGCGAAGAATGAACTGACGTACGATTTCCAGAGTGCGGCGAAGCATAAGCCGGAAGCGGCTCACTAAGGTGTTTTAATGTGAAAGCCGGGTTTTTTAACCCGGCTTTTTTGTGCCCATTTTTCGCTCTCTCCGGGTGGGAGAGGGTGGGGGTGAGAGCATCAGGTCGCGGTGAAATTTTGCGAGGCGCTTTCCAGAATGTCTCGAAGATGATAGCTGGATAAAACCACAGTTATAAAATGGCGGCGCATCTGCAAAATCAGGTACCGGGATTGGCGTTCCCTGCGGTGGTAAATTCAACGTGTGTGAAGGATTACCCAATGAATACAGAAAACAATGTCGCCCATTTTTACAGCGAACTCTCCCTCAGCCCCGATCTCCCCGCCCTGGCCGAGCGTTGCAAACTGCTCACCGAAATCCTCCTCGACTGCAAATCACTCCCGCAAACGCAGCCTGTTTGCCGATGTCTTGCGGCGTATCTCGACGAAGTGAAAACCGGGCTTACGGAGTCAATGTGTGATGATCAGAGGGGGGAAGAGGAGGAAGAGCCGGATCATCCGGGACGTAAAACGTGGCTAGCCGAAGATACGGATACGAAATGTGATTACTGTCGGGCGTTAAACCATGTGCTGCTGATCTCGCATTTTGATTGCGATATGCTGCCGCACCTTACCGGCCTACTGCACAACATCATGCATTCGATGGCCGACGATTTAATTCCACCGCTGCAGCCGCTTCTGACAATACATCTTCGCGCTCAGCAATACTAAAGCGAGAAATAAAAAAGGCCGGGGTTAACCCGACCTTTTATATATTCATCTGCCACTACGGGCGAAAACAATTAGCGACTACGGAAGACAATGCGGCCTTTGCTCAGGTCGTACGGGGTCAGTTCAACAGTCACTTTGTCGCCCGTTAAAATGCGGATATAGTTTTTGCGCATTTTACCGGAGATGTGCGCAGTTACCACGTGACCGTTTTCCAGCTCTACGCGAAACATGGTGTTAGGCAACGTATCAAGTACGGTACCCTGCATTTCAATATTGTCTTCTTTGGCCATCTAATCCTCTGGGGTATCACTACCAAGTTTTGAACCGGCAAGATAATGCCGAAATTCATCAATTAAGTAAAGAATTGCGCGTTTAAAACGCAGCAAAACAGTTTCGGCGCATTGCCCAAGCGTCACGGTACAACCGAACGAAAAGCGCATTCGTAAAGGGGAAACGACAGGATAAACGTCAGGACGTTATCTGAAGCGAAGAGATCCCAAACGGCGGCGGGGCAACAGGCAGAAGCTACTCTGCGGCGTAATTATAACACCCTCATAAAAAATGTGCGGAAAACATTTAGCTGCCAGGCATAAAGAGCGTACGCGGTACCCAAAAGTCGCGCGGGAGCGTCTGCTGGCGAAAAATATCCAGATGTTCAATATAGTGACGCCGGGCGATCTCAACGGCACCGAGCGAGGCGGTGTGCTCGTTCAGCACCTGGCAATCCATCAACTGTCCGCCGCCCTGGGCAAAGTGCTGACAGAAAACCAGCAACGCAGTTTTGGAGGCATTTACCGCGCGGGAGAACATCGACTCACCGCAAAACAGCGTACCCTGCGCCACGCCATACATCCCGCCAACCAGCGCACTGCCGTGCCACACTTCAATGGAGTGCGCGTAGCCCAGTTCGTGAAGCTGATGATAGGCGGCAATGATGTCGCGAGTGATCCATGTGCCTTCATGACGATCTTCGGCGCAGCCTTCAATCACCTGCCCGAATGCGTGATTCAGCGTGACGCGATACGGCGATCTGGCGTGGAAACGACGCATACTGCGGCTGAGGTGAAACTGCGCAGGCCACAATACGGCGCGCGGATCGGGCGACCACCATAAAATCGGGTCGCCTGGGGAAAACCACGGGAAGATGCCGCGCTGGTAGGCCATCAGGAGCCGGGCAGGACTGAGATCGCCACCAAGCGCCAGCAGCCCGTTAGGTTCACGCAGCGCCCCTTCCGGAGACGGAAACGCAATATTATGACGAGAAAGCTGGACCAGGCGCATGACAGCAGAACTCCACTACGCGAGTTAGGATCGGTTCAAATATAGCCTACAGACGCTGTTTAAACTGGTAGTAGCGACCCTGTTTCGCCAACAGTTCTGTGTGACTACCTTGCTCAATAATGTGTCCGTTGTCCATCACAATTATGCGATCAAAACTGGCCAGCCCGCGCAGGCGGTGTGTCACCATTAACACCGTTTTACCGCGCATAACATTTGCCATTAAATCAAGTATCTGGCTCTCTGTTGTCGCGTCCAGCCCCTCGGTCGGTTCATCCAGTAACATCAGTGGAGCGTCGTGCAACAGTGCGCGCGCAATTGCCAGACGGCGAAGTTCACCGCCGGAGAGCTGGCGACCGCCTTCTCCCAGCCAGCTGTTCAGGCCGCCATCGTCCAGCAGCTTGTGAAGCCCAACCTGCCCGAGCATGGCGCAAAGCGCCTCATCAGAGGCGTGCGGCGCTGCCAGCAACAGATTATCGCGCAGCGTTGCGCTAAAGAGATGAACCCGCTGCGGCACAACGCTCACCGTCTGGCGTAAAGCCTCCTCGCTGAACGCTGTCAGCGACGTCTCATTTAGCCGGATCGCGCCGTGGCAGGGATCCCAGGCACGCGTCAGCAGTTGCAGCAGCGTCGACTTCCCGCAACCGGTGCGTCCGAGGATGGCAATGCGCTGCCCTGCTGAGACAGAAAGCGTGATCGCTTCCAGCGCGTTTTGCGCCTGTTGGTCATAGGCGAAGGTCACATTTTCCAGCGTCAGAGCAACCTCTGCAGGTACAGGCGTCTGTCCGGCGGGGAAGGTCACTTCCGGCTGCTGTTCGGCTATCTGGGTGATCCGCAGGGCCGAGGCGATAACCTGTCCGAGATGCTGGAATGCGCCGGTAACCGGTGCCAGCGCTTCGAAGGCCGCCAGCGCGCAGAAGACGAAGAGAGCAATCAGCGGACCCGGCTGGGTGTTATCGCCAACGCCGCCGGACGCCATCCACAGCATCACTATGACGGCGATCCCGCCGATCAACATCATCAGCGCCTGCGAGAGTGCGGTCAGTTCGGATTGTCGGCGCCGGGCCTCATGCCAGTTCAGCTCCGTGCTTTCCATACGGGCGCGATAGCGCTGACTGGCGCCAAATATTGTCAGCTCCGCCTGGCCCTGCAGCCAGCCGGTTAACTGCTGCCGGTACTCACCGCGCAGGCGGGTCAGATTTTCCCCGGTCGGTTTACCGGCGCGGTAAAACAGCGGCGGCAGCACCAGCAGCGTCAGCAGCATGATGCCGCCCAGCGTCAGCGCAAGCGGTACATCGAGGAAACTGAGCCCCAGCGTAACCACCACAATCACCACAAATGCCCCGGTCATTGGCGAAATCACCCGCAGATAAAGATGATCGAGGGTATCGACATCCGCAACCACCCGATTAAGCAACTCGCCCTGACGGAAACGAGAAAGGCCCGCAGGAGAGAGGGGCAGCAGCTTGCTGAAGGTATAGATG
>JAFACP010000130.1 GCA_023425455.1 Pseudomonadota bacterium
TATCCAGGCAGTGCTGACGGTTAATGCCCAGCCTGTCGGCATCTTCCGGACGCAGGGTGTTTGCCGGCGCCAGCACCGGGCACTTATTGATATGCACCAGCTTGAGCGGAACGGCGGGCAGGCTGCCCAGCGCGTTTTTCGGCGTGTAGAGGCGCTCGCGCAGCGCATCGCTGTCGAGCTCCAGCAGCGGCGTGATGTCCCCGGCTAAATCCACCATAATCACCGCATTGCGATTGTCGGGGTGCCACGCCAGCGGCGCGACCCAGCTGGTGTTGCCGCGCCACGCGCCAAACATGCCGGAGATATGGACCAGCGGTTTCATCTGCGGCACGTCGATAAGGGCGGTCAGCTTGTGTTTATTGCGGTGGGTTAACAGATACTCAAACAACCGCGGCTGCGCCGCTTTCACCCGTTTCGCCATCGCAATGGTGGCATACACATCTGCCATTGCGTCGTGGGCGTTACTGTGTTCAATACCGTTGGCCTTTGTCAGGTGCTCAAGGCGGAAACTGGGTAGCCCCTCGTCATTTTCCGGCCAGGTGATGCCCTCCGGGCGCAGGGCATAGCAGGCGCGCATGATATCCAGTAAATCCCAGCGTGAGTTGCGGTTCTGCCAGCTCCAGGCGTAAGGGTCGTAGAAATTGCGGTAAAAGACGTTACGCGTCACTTCATCGTCGAAACGGATGTTGTTGTAACCGACCACGCAGGTGTCAGGCACCGTAAAAAGCGCGTGAATACGCCGGGCAAACTCGGCTTCATTCACCCCTTTGTCCCGTGCCTCCTGCGGCGTGATCCCGGTGACCATCACCGCGCCGGGCTGCGGCAGGTAATCATCGGCGGGCTTGCAGTAAAACACCTCTGGCTCGCCAATGATGTTGAAATCCTCGTCGGTACGGATAGCAGCAAACTGCGCCGGGCGATCCAGCGCCGTGTGGGTGCCAAAGGTTTCGTAATCGTGGAAGAGAAAAGTGGGGCGGGCAGCAGAGTCAGACACCGGTTATACCATCCTGTTAAAAATTGACGTCACTATGGTAAACGATCGTGATGGGCAGACCGAATAAAAAGCGCCGTCATCGGCAAAATTTGCGTGCATGAGTGGGGCTAACCCCGCAGTTTGTCACATTTTTTTGCAATTAAGGCAGGTAACGACATCAGAACTCCCGTAAAAAGGTCAACGATTTTTAATGACTGAGGATATACCGTTGAAACGCCGTCTGTTTATTGCTGTTTCTTTACTCGCTTCGAGTATTTCATCTGCGCTGGCTGCCCAACCGCTGGATTACGCACCGCAGCCGCCGGCTATCCAGGCGGGCGCCTGGGTGCTGATGGATTACACCACTGGCCAGATTTTAACGGCGGGCAACGAACACCAGCAGCGTAATCCGGCGAGCCTGACTAAGCTGATGACAGGGTATGTCGTCGATCGCGCCATCGACAGCCACCGCATCAGCCCTGATGACATTGTGACAGTTGGACGCGATGCGTGGGCGAAAGGGAATCCGGTTTTTGACGGCTCATCGCTGATGTTTCTGAAAGCGGGCGATCGGGTGTCGGTGCGCGACCTCAGCCGCGGGCTGATCGTGGATTCCGGTAACGATGCCTGTGTGGCGCTGGCAGACCACGTCGCTGGCGGCCAGCCGCAGTTCGTCAACATGATGAACGACTATGTGCAGAAACTGAACCTGCGCGATACCCATTTTGAAACGGTGCATGGCCTGGATGCCCCCGGCCAGCACAGCTCCGCCTATGACCTGGCGGTGCTCTCGCGGGCCATTATTCACGGCGAGCCGGCGTTCTATCATATGTACAGCGAAAAGAGCCTGACCTGGAACGGCATCACGCAAAACAACCGTAATGGCCTGCTGTGGGATAAATCACTGAATGTGGACGGTCTGAAGACGGGGCATACCTCCGGGGCCGGGTTCAACCTTATCGCCTCTGCGGTCGACGGGCAGCGCCGGCTTATTGCGGTGATCATGGGGGCCGACAGTCCAAAAGGACGGGAGGAGCAGGCGCGCAAGCTGCTGCACTGGGGACAGCAGAATTTCGATACCGTGCAGATTCTGCATAACGGTAAAAAAGTGGGCAGCGAACGCGTCTGGTACGGTGATAAAGAGCAGGTGACGCTGGGCACTGATCAGGACTTCTGGCTGGCGTTACCGAAGGCGGAAGTGCCGAATATCAAAGCCAAATACATTCTGGATAAAAAAGAGCTCGATGCGCCGCTTGCTGCCCATCAGCGGGTGGGCGAGATCCAGCTCTACGATCGGGATAAAGTGGTGGCGCACTGGCCGCTTGTGACGCTGGAGCCTGTTGAAAAAGGCGGGTTTTTCTCACGCTTTGCTGACTATCTGCAGCATAAAATCTAACCGTCCCCGACCGCGTCAGCAGACTGGCAGGGATGCGAGTCTGCTCGCATAATAAACACACCTCATTTGCCGGACATGAAAAATCTGATTTATAGTGTATAAATATACAGCAATAAGCGGAGGCAGCATGGACTACAGCATTACGCAGCAACAGGCACGCAAAATAGCCGGTTTTCACCTGGTCGGGCCGTGGGAAAAGACCGTCAGGCAGGGGTTTGAGCAGCTGGTCACGTGGGTCGACAGGCAACATATTCAGCCGCTGGAATGGGTCGCGGTCTATTACGACAACCCTGACGAGGTTCCGGCGGAAAAGCTGCGCTGTGATACGGCGATAACGGTAGCGGAAGAGTTTGTCATTCCCGCGAACAGCGAGGGGGTGATCCTGACCGGGATCGCCGCCGGTGATTACGCCGTGGCCACGGCACGTGTCGACAACAATGATTTCGCCACCCCCTGGTATCAGTTCTTCGACGCCCTGTTGCAGGATAACGCTTATCAGCCTGCGCCGAAGCCCTGCTTTGAGCGCTACCTCAATGACGGCAACGCCGACGGATACTGGAATATCGAAATGTATATTGCCGTAGAAGGCAAAGCCGGATAATCCTGCAAAGTGCAGGGTTTTTTCGCCAGGTGTGATCCGCCAGGCAGAAAACCCAGTACAATTGTGGTTTGCCGTGTTGCTGGAGAGCGGGTGTGCGTCCCGACAAATCATTATCGCCGTTTGAAATTCGGCTCTACAAACACTACCGCGTGGTGCACGGGTGTCGCATCGCGCTGGCTTTTGTGCTCACCTTCGTGCTGGTTCGCCTGTTCAAGGTTCCGGAAGGCACCTGGCCGCTGATCACGCTGGTGGTGATTATGGGCCCCATCTCGTTCTGGGGAAACGTGGTGCCCCGTGCGTTCGAGCGGATAGGCGGCACGGTCTTTGGTTCTGCGCTGGGGCTTATCGCGCTGAAGCTTGAGCTTATCTCTTTTCCGGTCATGCTGCTGTGGTGTGCCTGCGCCATGTTCCTCTGCGGCTGGCTGGCGCTGGGTAAGAAACCGTATCAGGCGTTGCTGATTGGCATTACGCTCTCGGTCGTGGTGGGCGCGCCTGCGGGCGACATGACGACGGCGCTGTGGCGAAGCGGAGATGTGATCCTGGGGTCTTTGCTGGCGATGCTGTTTACCGGCATCTGGCCGCAGCGTGCGTTCCTCCACTGGCGTATCCAGATGGCAAACTACGTCACCGCCTTTAACCGGGTATACCAGGCCGGGTTCTCACCCAACCTGGTGGAGCGACCGCGGCTGGAAAAACACCTGCAAAAAATACTCAACGAGGTGGTCAAAATGCGCGGGCTGATCACTCCGGCAAGCAAAGAGACCCATATCCAGAAATCTATCTTCGAGGCGATCCAGACGGTCAGTCGTAACCTGGTGTGCATGCTTGAACTGCAAATCAACGCGCACTGGGCCTCGCGTCCCAGCCATCTGCTGATGCTGAATGCGCATACCCTGAAAGAGACCCAGCAGATGACGCAGCAAACGCTGCTGACCATCGCGCATGCCCTGTATGAAGGTAACCCGCAGCCGATCCTCGCGAACAGCGAGCGGCTGAATGAAATTGTGGCCGAACTTAAGCAGCTTATCAGCGAGCGTCAGGGTGATAACGTCGCGGAAACGCCGATTCACGGTTACGTCTGGCTGAGCATGGAGCTGGCAAGACAGCTGGAGCTGCTGTCGCATCTTATCTGCCGCGCGCTGCGCAAATAAAAAGCAGCTATCGCCTTATGTGACGCCTGCTGCTTCGATTCAGCAGTAATTGAGGTTATGATAGCTTTAAACGATATTGTCATTGTCATAGGTAACCGCTGTCAGTAAGGTGAAGGGTACAACGGTTGCTTTAACGAATCCGAATCTCACATTATCAGGGGTGTAAAAATGGAAACTATCAAGCCTTCGTTCCAGGATGTTCTGGAATTCGTCCGCCTGTTCCGCCGCAAAAACAAGCTGCAGCGTGAAATCCAGGACGTTGAGAAGAAGATCCGTGACAACCAGAAACGTGTTCTGCTGCTCGATAACCTGAGCGACTACATCAAGCCGGGCATGAGCGTTGAAGCCATTCAGGGCATCATTGCCAGCATGAAAAGCGATTACGAAGATCGCGTTGACGACTACATCATCAAAAACGCTGAGCTGTCCAAAGAGCGCCGCGACATCTCCAAGAAACTGAAGGTGATGGGTGAAATCAAAAACGGTGAAGCGAAAAGCGAATAATCGCCGCTAAACGATAAAAGGCTCTCCGGCAACCGGGAGCCTTTTTTACTGGTGACGAAAACGCGCTACTGCCCGTCGCGCGGCTGTAGCTGATAAATCCACGCGCTGACCGTTTTCCCCTCAGAGGTGGTGACCCGGACCGTGACCCGATCATAACCCTCTTCAAACTCATCGAGCATTGGCCAGTGGGCAGAAAGGGTCCCGGAGAGGAACAGCCAGCCCGCAACACGCTCGCCATCCTCATGCAAAACGATGCCCGGGAAATCCGCCGCCGCGCCCCAGCCTTTGCTATAAAAAGTGCCGGTAACGAAGCCCGGCAACCACTCCCCGCCGATGCTTTCAAGGATATGCGCATTAGAATGGCCCGGCTGCAGCGTGCCATAGACAAACAGAGATTCCATGTTTCCTCTTCAGGTCGACGTAATAAGCTGGACTCAACATAAGATCGACTGGCGAAACACGCAAGCGCGTCGGGCGTTGCCTGAAAGCCAGCGCAGAAGGGGCGTCAGAAAAGCAAAAAGCCTGCTTTTAAAGCAGGCTTTTTAAATTTGGCTCCTCTGACTGGACTCGAACCAGTGACATACGGATTAACAGTCCGCCGTTCTACCGACTGAACTACAGAGGAATCGTTGTGGAGGCCTATCTTAGCGGCGAAAAAAGTTTTGTCAAACCCGATCTCAGCCTGATGCGATTGATTGCTGATTCTGTCGTCAGTTTGTTGTTAATCCGGACATATTTATGTGGAAAATACTTTGCAGGATACGCCTTTCTCCCTCATCATTTGAAATGGAGTTTCAACTTTCTCGCTAAGGTCCATTTTGAACGTCACCGCCCCCTTACGCCAGGCGATTATGCGCACGCCCTGGTATGCAAAACGCAGAAGTTATCGTGTCCTGTTCTGGCGTGAAATCACCCCGCTTGCGGTGCCCATTTTCCTCGAAAATACCTGCGTCCTGCTGATGGGGGTGCTAAGCACTTTCCTCGTCAGCTGGCTGGGTAAAGAGGCGATGGCCGGGGTTGGTCTGGCGGACAGCTTCAATATGGTGGTGATGTCCTTCTTCGCGGCAATCGATCTCGGCACCACCGTTGTGGTGGCCTTTAGCCTCGGCAAGCTTGATCCGAAGCGCGCCCGCGAAGCGGCCAGACAGTCGCTGATGATCATGACGATTTTTTCCGTCATCCTGGCGGCGGTGATCCACGCCTTTGGCGAGCAAATTATCGATGTTGTCGCCGGCGAGGCCACCCGCGAGGTGAAAGCGCTGGCGCTGACCTATCTGGAGATGACGGTGATCAGCTACCCGGCGGCGGCCATTGCGCTGATCGGCAGCGGCGCACTGCGCGGGGCAGGGAATACCAAAATCCCGCTGTTGATTAACGGCGGGATGAACATTCTGAACATTATCATCAGTAGCGTGCTGATTTACGGCGTCTTCTCCTGGGAAGGGCTGGGGTTTGTCGGCGCCGGGCTGGGGTTGACGATTTCCCGCTATATCGGCGCGGCGGCCATTATTGGGGTCCTGATGACCGGGATCACGCCGTCGCTGCGGCTGACCCTGAAAAGCTATTTCCGCCCGTTTAATTTCGCCATTATCTGGGAAGTGATGGGGATTGGCATCCCCGCCAGCATTGAATCCGTGCTGTTTAACGGCGGTAAGCTGCTGACGCAGATGTTTGTCGCTGGCATGGGCACCGACGTGATCGCCGGCAACTTTATCGCCTTTTCCATCGCCTCTCTTATTAACCTGCCGGGTAACGCGCTGGGTTCCGCCTCGACCATCATCACCGGGAAACGGCTCGGCAAAGGGCAAATAGGGCAGGCCGAGCGTCAGCTACGTCATGTTTTCTGGCTCGCGACGCTGGGTCTGACGGCAATCGCCTGGGGGAGCGCGCCGTTCGCCGGACTGATGGCCTCGTTCTACACCCGCGAAGAGGATGTTAAAGAGGTGGTGAAGATCCTTATCTGGCTCAACGCGGCGTTTATGCCGATCTGGGCGGCCTCCTGGGTACTGCCGGCCGGTCTGAAAGGGGCCCGTGATGCGCGCTTTGCCATGTGGGTCTCAATGCTGGGGATGTGGGGCTGCCGCGTTGTGGCGGGCTATACGCTGGGGATTATGCTGGGGATGGGCGTGGTGGGCGTCTGGCTGGGGATGTTCCTCGACTGGGCTGTTCGCGGCGCGCTGTTTTACTGGCGTATGGTGAGCGGTCGCTGGCTGTGGAAATATCCGCGCATAAAACGACCGCAGGAGGGCGCAGAGCCCGCAGAGTGTCTGCCAAATGCGCGAAGTGGAGAATAAATCGGCAAACGATCGGAAATCTGCATTCTGCCTTTGACATCACCGGGCGGCATCGATAATATGCGCCCCGTTCACACGATTCCTCTGTAGTTCAGTCGGTAGAACGGCGGACTGTTAATCCGTATGTCACTGGTTCGAGTCCAGTCAGAGGAGCCAAATTTGAAAAGCCTGCTTTTAAAGCAGGCTTTTTGCTTTTCAGAAACGGGATATTGGCTTGCTGATTTTCCTGTTTATCTCTCAGATCCCTATCCGATTCGACTTGCAGCAGAGTGTTGTGCCAAGCCTCGCATTGATGGCGACAAGACGCATGCCATATTAAAAAGCATTTCGGGAAAAGAACGGCAATCTCCTGAGACTGGGCCGGGTGATAAGTTCGGGAAAGGTCTGGCTTATCTACAGACTGGGCCGGGCTGGTTAATGCCCGGTAATACCCGCTTAGCGGCGGGAAATGTGTATTAGCTCAGACTTGAACTGACGGTTTCCACTGGCAGCACACTATTAAATTTGACAGTCCGCTGTGAGCGAGGAGCAGACGCTAGCGCTTCCAGCTAACCGTCGCAACAATGACTTTCAATATGTCTACCAGAGATATGGCGATTCAAAATTAACAATGCAGGGAAACTTGCCGATAACTACAAGTATCTCATCCAGTTTTGGCTATCCTATGC
>JAFACP010000147.1 GCA_023425455.1 Pseudomonadota bacterium
CGGCTGCGGAATCGACAGCTGATTGGTTTGCAGCAAAGTCAGCACGGTTTTCAGCTGGTCCGGCGTAAGCTGGCTTAGCGCGGTTTGACCGTATTGCTGGCGGATAAAGTCGCTCACCGCCTGGCGATTATTGCCCTGGCCCAGCAGCTCGGTCAGCTGCGCAACGATCTGACGGGTGGTGTGGCTCACCTGGGCTGCGGTAATTCGCTGGTTAAGGTTTTGCTCGGCGGCAGGGAAGTGGCGCGACTGCAGCGGCGCATCGTTTCTGACGCCCAAATCGTGCTTAACCCCGGCCCAGACTTCGGCATTTTGCTGCGACGTCAGGGCGATCAGGCGGGTGATCAGGCGCTCCAGCACGGTGCGCTGTTGGGTAGAAAGCGGTTGTTCGCCTGCGACGTTGGGCGTTACGGGACCGTCACCCGGAGGGCGCGGCGGCGTACCTGAAATGGGCTGCATCGTCAAAAATCCTTAAAGTCAAATCACTGCGTAAACCCGGCACACGTATATGCCTGGCGGCGAGATTATGGCACACTTGGCAGGTTTTCTTCCTCTCAAACAGGTACTCTGACGTGAAAATCCTCGTTGATGAAAATATGCCTTACGCCCGCGAGCTGTTTAGCCGCCTGGGTGATGTAAAGGCTGTCCCTGGTCGCCCCATTCCCGTGAATGAGCTGGATGACGCTGACGCGCTGATGGTGCGTTCGGTGACCAAAGTCAATGCCGCCTTACTCTCCGGCAAAGCGATCAAATTCGTTGGCACCGCGACGGCAGGGACCGATCATGTGGATGACCACTGGCTGCAGCAGGCGGGGATCGGCTTTTCAGCCGCGCCGGGCTGTAATGCGATTGCGGTGGTGGAGTATGTTTTCTCCTCTCTGCTGATGCTGGCAGAGCGTGACGGTTTTACGCTAAAAGAGCGTATCGTCGGCATTGTCGGGGTGGGTAATGTGGGCGGTCGCCTGCAAAAACGTCTCGAGGCGTTGGGTATTCGCACACTGCTGTGCGATCCGCCGCGTCAGGATAACGGCGATGAAGGGGATTTCCGCCCCCTGGATGAGCTGGTTGAGCAGTGCGATGTGCTGACTTTCCATACCCCACTGTTTAAAGACGGGCCGTATAAATCTCTGCATCTGGCGGATGACGCGCTGATCCGCCGCCTGAAGCCTGGCACTATTCTGATTAATGCCTGCCGCGGTCCGGTGGTGGATAACGCCGCGCTGCTGGCCTGCCTGGAGGCGGGACAGGATCTTCGCGTGGTGCTGGATGTCTGGGAGCCGGAGCCTGACCTCAACGTGTCGTTGCTCAATAGGGTAGACGTGGCGACCGCGCATATCGCAGGCTATACGCTGGAAGGAAAGGCGCGTGGCACGACCCAGGTTTTTGAGGCGTACAGCGCCTTTATCGGTCATCCGCAGCAGGTTGCTCTCGACACGCTGCTGCCCGCGCCTGAATTCGGGCGCATTACCCTTCATGGCCCTCTTGATGAGGCAACGCTGAAACGTCTGGTGCATTTGGTGTATGATGTGCGCCGCGATGACGCGCTGCTGCGTAAGGTGGCGGGTATTCCGGGTGAGTTTGATAAGCTGCGCAAGAACTATCTTGAACGCCGCGAATGGTCTTCCCTGTATGTGATGTGCGACGACGCCCGGGCGGCGACGTTACTGCATAAGCTGGGGTTTAACGCCGTCCATCATCCGGCGCATTAATGTCTTCTTAATGCTCCCTGTCAGATACTCTGACAGGGACGCTTTTTTTTCTGGAGTAACCACCATGTCTGAAGGCTGGAATATTGCCATACTGGGCGCCACCGGCGCCGTGGGCGAAGCCCTGCTCGAAACCCTCGCCGGGCGTCAGTTTCCGGTGGGTGAGATTTACGCGCTGGCGCGCACCGACAGCGCCGGGGAGCATCTGCGCTTCGGCGGCAAATCCGTTATCGTTCAGGATGCCGCGGAATTCGACTGGACACAGGCGCAGCTGGCCTTTTTCGCCGCGGGCGTGGACGCGACAGCAGCCTACGCTGAAGAGGCGACCAACGCCGGCTGCATGGTTTTCGATTTAAGCGGCCTGTTTGCGCTGGAGCCCGACGTGCCGCTGGTGGTGCCGGACGTAAACCCGTTTGTTCTGGCCGACTACCGTAACCGTAACATCATCGCCGTACCGAACAGCCTGACCAGCCAGCTGCTGACGGCGTTAAAACCGCTGATCGACGATGGCGGGTTGTCGCGCATCTCGGTCACCAGCCTGCTGTCGGTTTCCGCTCACGGTAAGAAGGCGGTTGATGCGCTGGCAGGACAAAGCGCCAAACTGCTGAACGGCATTCCGATTGATGAGGATGATTTCTTTGGCCGCCAACTGGCGTTCAACATGCTGCCGCTGCTGCCGGATCGTGAAGGCAGCGTGCGCGAAGAGCGGCGCATTGTCGATGAAGCGCGTAAAATTCTGCAGGACGACGGTCTGATGATCTCTGCCAACTGCGTGCAGTCTCCGGTCTTCTACGGACACGCGCAGATGGTGAGTTTCGAAGCCCTGCGTCCGCTGGCGGCGGAAGAGGCGCGTGATGCCTTTGGTCGCGGTGAGGATATCGTTCTGTCTGAAGAGAGCGAGTTCCCGACTCAGGTGGGTGATGCGACCGGCAGCGCGCATCTCTCCGTTGGCTGCGTGCGCAACGACTACGGTATGCCTGAGCAGATCCAGTTCTGGTCGGTGGCCGACAACGTGCGCTTTGGCGGCGCGCTGATGGCGGTCAAAATCGCCGAGAAACTGGTGCAGGAGTACCTGTACTGATGTCAGACGTGGAGCACAAGCCGGTTCATAAAATTGCCCTCGGCATTGAGTACGATGGCAGTAAATACTATGGCTGGCAGCGTCAGAATGAGGTGCGCAGCGTGCAGGAGAAGCTGGAAAAAGCGCTTTCACAGGTGGCGAATGAGCCCGTGAGCGTCTTCTGCGCCGGGCGCACGGACGCCGGCGTTCATGGCACCGGGCAGGTGGTGCACTTCGACACCACCGCCGTGCGCAAGGACGCCGCGTGGACGCTGGGGGTGAATGCGAATTTACCTGGAGACATCGCGGTTCGGTGGGTCAAAAATGTCCCCGAGGATTTCCATGCGCGCTTCAGCGCAACCGCGCGTCGTTATCGCTATGTCATCTATAACCAGCGTCTTCGCCCCGCCGTTCTCAGCCAGGGCGTGACCCATTTTTACGAACCGCTGGATGCAGAGCGTATGCATCGCGCGGCGCAGTGCCTGATTGGTGAAAACGATTTTACGTCCTTCCGTGCGGTGCAGTGTCAGTCGCGCACGCCGTGGCGTAACGTCATGCACATTAACGTCAGCCGTTTTGGCGCGTATGTGGTGGTGGATATCAAAGCCAATGCCTTTGTACATCATATGGTGCGGAATATTGTGGGCAGCCTGATGGAAGTAGGCGCCGGACACCAGCCGGAGAGCTGGATTGCAGAGCTGCTGGCAGTGAAGGACAGAACGCTGGCCGCAGCAACGGCGAAAGCAGAAGGGCTGTATCTGGTCTCGGTTGATTATCCAGAACGGTTCGAACTGCCGAAGCCGCCAATGGGTCCGCTGTTCCTTGCGGACTAGATAACGGTGCAATTAAGGTTTAGACAATATGGACTTAATACGATTTCTGATTGATTTCATCCTGCATATTGATGTTCACCTGGCGGAGCTGGTCGCCCAGTATGGTGTCTGGGTTTACGCCATTTTATTCCTGATCCTGTTTTGTGAAACCGGGCTGGTTGTTACGCCGTTCCTGCCGGGAGATTCCCTGCTGTTCGTGGCCGGCGCGTTATCGGCGCTGCCGACTAACGATCTGAATGTGCACCTGATGGTGCTGCTGATGATCGTCGCCGCGATTGTTGGCGATGCGGTTAACTACACCATCGGACGGGTGTTCGGCGAGCGGCTGTTCAGTAATCCGGACTCAAAAATCTTCCGTCGTCGCTATCTGGAAAAGACCCATGCGTTCTACGAACGTCACGGCGGTAAAACCATTATCCTTGCACGCTTTGTGCCTATTGTGCGTACATTTGCGCCGTTTGTGGCGGGAATGGGACATATGTCCTATCGTCATTTTGCGATGTATAACGTCGTTGGCGCGCTGCTGTGGGTCCTGCTGTTTACCTACGCGGGATACCTGTTCGGCGATCTTCCCGTGGTGCAGGAAAACCTTAAGTTACTGATTGTCGCCATTATTATCGTGTCGATTCTGCCCGGCGTAGTCGAAATTATCCGGCATAAACGTGCGGCGGCGAAGCAAGCGAAGTAAGTGCGCATTCGCGGTTCGACCACTTTTTTATCCAAAGTTTCGGGCTGTTATGTTTTAATGTGCAACATTCATGGTCTGTTGGAGGCAAAAATGGCATTATTCGCCTCTTATAGCAAAACTGGCATACGACCAGGTTCAGGCAGAAAGGTTATCAATGAGCTGGATTGAACGAATTAAAAGCAACATAACCCCAACGCGTAAAGCGAGTATTCCTGAAGGGGTGTGGACGAAGTGTGACAGCTGTGGGCAGGTTCTGTACCGCGCGGAGCTGGAGCGTAATCTTGAGGTGTGTCCGAAGTGTGACCACCACATGCGTATGTCGGCGCGTAATCGCCTGCATAGCCTACTGGACGAAGGTTCTCTGGTAGAACTGGGTAGCGAGCTTGAGCCAAAAGACGTGCTGAAGTTCCGCGATTCCAAAAAATACAAAGATCGCCTGGCCTCTGCCCAGAAAGAGACCGGCGAGAAAGACGCGCTGATCGTCATGAAAGGCACCCTGCATGATATGCCGGTTGTCGCGGCCGCGTTTGAGTTCTCCTTTATGGGCGGCTCAATGGGCTCTGTGGTCGGCGCGCGTTTCGTGCGTGCCGTTGAGCAGGCGCTGGAGGACAACTGTCCGCTGATCTGTTTCTCCGCCTCCGGTGGCGCGCGTATGCAGGAAGCGCTGATGTCCCTGATGCAGATGGCGAAAACCTCTGCTGCGCTGGCGAAAATGCAGGAGCGCGGTCTGCCGTACATCTCTGTACTGACCGATCCGACCATGGGTGGCGTCTCAGCGAGCTTCGCGATGCTGGGCGATTTGAACATCGCCGAGCCAAAAGCGCTGATCGGTTTTGCCGGTCCTCGCGTTATCGAACAAACCGTTCGTGAAAAGCTGCCGCCGGGCTTCCAGCGCAGTGAATTCCTGATTGAGAAAGGCGCTATCGACATAATCGTGCGTCGCCCGGAAATGCGCCTGAAACTGGCCAGCATCCTGGCGAAGCTGATGAATCTGCCGACGCCAGTGCCGGACGAACCGCGCGAAGGTGTGGTCGTACCGAGTCAGGAACCCGAGGCCTGATAACTGAAAAGGGCAGGGCCGGTTGGCGCTGCCCTTTTGCTTTCTAAACCGTTAAAGATAACCGGGCATCATGGAAAATAATCGCATTCCCCAAGCCACGTCGCCCCTGGCCACGTGGCTTTCTTATCTGGAAAACCTGCACAGTAAAACCATTGATATGGGCCTTGAACGCGTAAGCCAGGTCGCTGCGCGGCTGGAGGTGCTGAAACCGGCGCCGTTGGTGTTTACCGTTGCCGGGACCAACGGCAAAGGCACCACCTGCCGTACGATCGAATCGGTTCTGATGGCTGCGGGTTACAAGGTTGGCGTATATAGCTCCCCGCACCTGGTACGTTATACCGAGCGTGTTCGGGTACAGAATCGCGAGCTGCCGGAATCGGCCCACACCGCTTCGTTTGCTGAAATCGAAGCCGCTCGCGGCGAGATCTCATTAACCTATTTCGAATACGGCACGCTTTCCGCGCTGTGGCTGTTTAAGCAGGCGCAGCTGGATGTGGTGATCCTCGAGGTGGGGCTGGGCGGTCGTCTGGACGCAACCAACATGGTGGATGCCGATGTGGCAGTGGTCACCAGTATTGCGCTGGATCATACCGACTGGCTAGGGCCGGACCGCGAAAGCATTGGGCGCGAGAAGGCCGGGATCTTCCGCGCGTGCCGGCCTGCTGTGGTGGGGGAGCCGGATATGCCGCACACCATTGCCGATGTGGCAAAAGAGAAGGGCGCTCAGCTGCTGCGCTGCGGAGTGGACTGGCAGTACGAGGTGCAGGCGCACGGCTGGCGTTTTCGCGATGCGCAGGGCGAGCTGGAGAATTTGCCGTTACCGCACGTGCCGCAGCCTAACGCCGCCACCGCGCTGGCGGCGCTGCGTGCCAGCGGGCTTGCTCTGGGCGAGCAGGCGATACGCGACGGTATCCGGCAGGCGGTTTTGCCCGGACGTTTCCAGATTGTCAGCACCTCTCCGCGCGTGATCCTGGACGTAGCGCATAACCCGCATGCGGCGGCCTACCTCGCGGGACGTCTCAAATCGTTACCAAAAACCGGGCGTGTGCTGGCGGTTATCGGTATGCTTCATGATAAAGATATTGGCGGCACGCTGGCCTGCATGGAGAGTGTGGTCGATAGCTGGTATTGTGCTCCTCTGGAAGGGCCACGCGGCGCGACGGCTGAGCAGCTGATCGCGCATCTCGGCAAAGGTGAAATCTACACCAGCGTGGCGTTGGCCTGGCATGCGGCGATGGCGGATGCTAAACCAGAAGATACCGTGCTGGTGTGTGGATCGTTCCATACGGTGGCACATGTCATGGAAGCGATGGACGCGGGGAGAACCGGTGGCGAGTAAGTTTCAGAACCGTTTAACAGGAACGATTGTGCTGGTGGCGCTGGGGGTGATTATTCTCCCGGGCCTGCTCGACGGGCAAAAAAAGCACTACCAGGATGAGTTTGCGGCCATTCCGCTGGTCCCTAAACCGGGCGATCGCGATGAGCCTGATATGCTGCCAGCGGCAACGCAGGCGCTACCGGCTCAGCCACCGGAAGGGGCGGCAGAAGAGGTGCGTGCGGGGGATGCGGCAGCGCCGTCGCTCGATCCGTCTCGCCTGGCGGCAACCAACAGCAACGATATCGACCCTGTACCGGCAGAGCAGCCTAAGCCGGTTGAAAAACCAAAACCGGCAGAGAAGCCGCAGCCGAAACCGCAGCGTGATAAAACCAGCGAGCAGCTTGCCGCAGCAACGCCTGCCGCGAAACAGGCGCAACAGGAGGCCGCACCGACCGGGAAAGCCTACGT
>JAFACP010000189.1 GCA_023425455.1 Pseudomonadota bacterium
CCACATGATCGCCTGACCCAGGATGGCGCCAAAGCCGGCCTGAAGGCCAAAGGCACTTTTCCAGATCATCAGAATAACAGA
The DNA here is from genome assembly GCA_023425455.1 of Pseudomonadota bacterium. Lineage (GTDB taxonomy): Bacteria > Pseudomonadota > Gammaproteobacteria > Enterobacterales > Enterobacteriaceae > Enterobacter. The sequence continues at coordinate 82 of JAFACP010000189.1, forward strand.
AGGCAGCTTGTCAATATTGATGGCAATAATAACGCAGGCGACAATAATATAGCCGAGGGCCATAAAAGGAACGACCATACTGCTAAAGCTGGCGATCCTTTTCACACCACCAAAAATAATGAAACTTAACAGTACCGCCAGCACCGCCGCCGTAACATTTGGATCAAGGCCAAAAGCAATATCCAGGCTGGCACCAATCGAGTTTGCCTGTACGCCCGGAAGCAATAATCCGCAGGAGAAAATAGTAACGACAGCAAATAACCATGCATACCACTTGACCCCTAACCCTTTTTCAATATAAAAGGCAGGGCCACCACGATATTCGCCGTTAATTTTTTCTTTATAAACCTGGCCTAATGTGGATTCAACAAAAGCGGAACTGGCACCTAAAAATGCCACAATCCACATCCAGAAAAGCGCCCCTGGTCCACCGAAGGTAATGGCGGTAGCTACCCCGGCGATATTCCCGGTCCCGACACGCCCTGCCAGCGTCATCGTCAATGCCTGAAACGACGACACACCGGCATCGGTAGGCCGCCCCTGAAACATCAGGGTCACCATGTTTTTTACATGACGTATCTGCAAAAAACGACTACGTAATGAGAAATAGAAGCCGACACCCAGACATAAAAATATTAATGCTGGACTCCAGATAACACCATTAATTGCACCAACCAGTTCGTTCATGTATGACCCTCAGCGTGATGGTCCAGGGATAGCGTGCTCCCTGGTGTGTTTCTTCTTAGAATTGTGTTTGAATACGTACGAAACATAGATAATTCCCCACAAGACACCAACTTAATTTTTACCTCTAAGTATTGTTCTGTGACAACATTCACGTTTAATCAATAACTAACAATTAGCGCGATCATTATATTCATAGATATTTTGTGGGTATTATAAATTCATATCACACTTCTGCACATTGTATAAAAACCGACCACTTCAAATTAACAATAGATATTATTAATACCGCAAAATACTGTGTCATACCCGGTGAATTCAATAGGAAATAAATATGCCATCATCAGAATATGATCTATTAAAGGATAACCCGTCATGATATTGCACAGGAAATAGACGAAGCTTCCCGGCATAACGCCGGGAAGAGATTAGCTGAAAGAGGCAAAACGGTGATATTTTGCCATTATTCGGAATAGACCTGCAGGGTACGCTGGCAGAGCGCCGAACGTACGCAATCCTCTTTGGTAAAGCGTACTACCCCAATCATCTCATCTTCCTCAAAACGTGACATGGCGTCGCTCAGACCGGATTTCACACCGGATGGCAGATCGCACTGCGTAATATCGCCGTTGACGATCACCGTCACATTTTCCCCGAGGCGCGTTAAAAACATCTTCATTTGCGCAGCGGTCACGTTCTGAGCCTCGTCAAGAATAACGACCGCATTTTCAAATGTACGTCCGCGCATATAGGCGAACGGCGCGATTTCCACCTTGCCAATCTCTGGTCGCAGGCAGTACTGCATAAAGGACGCCCCCAGACGTTTAACCAGTACGTCATACACTGGCCTGAAATAGGGAGCAAACTTTTCCGAAATATCTCCGGGTAAGAAGCCAAGATCTTCATCGGCCTGCAGTACCGGACGCGTAACGATAATTCTGTCCACGTCCTTATGGATCAGCGCCTCCGCCGCTTTGGCGGCGCTAATCCAGGTTTTCCCGCATCCGGCTTCACCGGTTGCAAAGATGAGCTGTTTACTCTCGATAGCATTCAGGTAGTGCGCCTGAGCTTCATTGCGAGCCACAACTGGAGAACTATCACGGCTGTCCCGCGCCATGCCAATTGCTTCTACGCCACTCATCTGCACAAGCGAGGTGACCGATTCTTCTTCACGTTGCTTGTGGCTACGTGAATCCCGTCTCAGCACACGTTTTGCTTCGCGACGAGCTTTGATCACTGCTTTTTGTCTTCCCATGGATAGCACCTTGAGTTGTTGGTATTCATCAGCCGTGCCCGCCCGGGCACGATTATGCGCACAAACATCTGAGGGTTGGCTTCCTTGTAAGCCATAGCTTGCTTTGCCGGATAACGATGCAGAATAGCTACGCGCACCATTCTGCACGTCGGTAAGATGATGATGTTGTTGAGAGGAGGGAAATTTAGTGGTGAAGAAATCGCTGCCGGAGTCTGAGCCTCCGCGCCGGGTGCTGCGGTTGTGAGATTTACCTTGTCCAGTACAGGACGCAACCATTCGCGATCTCCATAGTGATTCAGCATCACTGCCGGGAACTACCGCTGTCTTATATTAAGTACACCAATGATTATCATAAATGCAACATTTATTTTACCTTGATGCAACTTTGGTACTTACCCTGCAGCTGAAATCAGTCTCATACAGGAATATTACAAAAATATAACAGTGAAACAGTCATATGAAAAAATAATGTCCCTGCGAAGGATCGCAGGGACAGAGATCAGGCTTCGATAAGCCCCTGGGCAAGATACGCTTTTTCATCGCGCGGGCCCGGCAGGGCAAAGAAATATCCCCCGCCGACAGGCTTGATGTACTCTTCCAGCGCTTCGCCATTGAGCCGCTTCTGGACAGTTAAAAAGCCTTTTTCCAGATCGTGCTGATAGCAGACAAACAGCAGCCCCATATCCAGCTGCCCGGCGTTGGTGACCCCCAGCGAATAGCTGTATCCACGGCGCATCATCAGGCTCGACCGGGTCTCTTTGGTACGCGGGTTGGCCAGTCGGATATGGCTGTCGAGAGCAATAACGTCGCCATCAGGATCGCGGGTGTAGTCCGGGACATCATGTTCCTGCTTCATGCCAAGCGGCGCGCCGCTCTGCTTATCACGGCCAAAGATGGTCTGCTGCTCTTTGAGCGGCGTGCGATCCCAGAACTCGACATGGAACTGGATAATGCGCACCGCCTGATAGCTCCCGCCTGTTGCCCAGGCCGGTTCACCCTGATCGGCCGTCACCCAGACCACCTCTTTCATCAACGACGCATCGCTGCTGTCCGGGTTAGCCGTACCATCTTTGAAGCCCAGCAGGTTCACCGGCGTCTCTTTCCCCTGGCTGCGCGCGGCATGGTCAGAGATAAACCCTTCCCGCTTCCAGCGCACGCTCAGTAAATCAGGGGTATGTTTGATGATATCGCGCAGAGCGTGGATCACCGTGTCCTGGGTATTGGCGCAAATCTGTAGCAGCAGGTCGCCGTGACACAGGGAGGCGTCGAGGGAGTCATTCGGGAAACGGGTCATTTTTTGCAGCGCCAGCGGCTTCTGCTGCGCCAGACCATAGCGTTCATCAAACAGCGATTCACCGAGCGAAACGGTGATCGTCAGATTATCCGGTGCGATATACGGCCCAAGGATCCCGGAGTCCATCGGCGGCAGACGCGGATTTGCAGTTTCCGGCGCCGGGCCACCGGCGGTGAGAAAGGCGATACGGGTCGTCAGCAGCCGGAACAGCCGCTCCAGATCCGCTTTATCGCTCGCCAGCGAATCAAAGGCCACCAGCATCATTGATGCCTGCTGCGGCGTCAAAATACCGGCCTGGTGCTCACCGTAAAAGGGCTGCGTCTGCATACGCGCGCCCGGGTCAACGGTGCCGGGGGCACTTTGCGGTTTTGCCGCATGCGCCACCGGACATCCCCCTGCAAGGGCAAGCGCGCCGCCAAGCGCCCCTACCCCTTTTAACAACCGACGTCGAGAAGGTTCAGCCACGTCGAATTCGTCATGCTTGTTCATCGTACTTAATCCAGACCCAGAACGCCGCGCAGCAGGGATAAATCTTCCGCCAGCGTTGTAATCGGGCCTTTCAGCGCGTTACGGTCGGCATCAGTCAGTTTGTCGTAGCTTTCGAAGCCCTCTTTGGTGCGGTATTTCGCCAGAATAGCGTCGACTTTACTGAAGTTTGCCTCCACTTTGGCCAGCAGCTCGCCGTTATCTTTCTGCAGCTGAGGACGCAGCAGGTCAACAATTTTCTGCGCGCCGTCAACGTTCGCCTGGAAATCCCACAGATCGGTACGGCTGTAACGATCCTCTTCACCGCTGATTTTGCTGGCCGCCACTTCTTCAATCAGGCCAGCGGCACCGCCCACCACTTTTGACGGCGGGAAAGCGAGCTCGCTAATACGTTTTTGCAGCTCCAGCACGTCACTGTTCAGCTGATCGGCGTATTTCTCCATCCCTTTTGTGGAGTTGTCGCCAAACAGCGCTTTTTCCAGACGGTGGAAGCCGGTGAATTTCGGGTCGGCGGCTTTCTGCTCGTAATCATCTTCACGGGCGTCGATGCTGCCATCAAGATCGGAGAACAGTTCGGCGATAGGTTCGATACGCTCGTAGTGCTGGCGGGTAGGCGCGTAGAGCGATTTCGCTTTGGCGACATCGCCGGCTTTCACCGCATCGGTAAAGGCTTTGGTCCCGCTGACCAGCCCGGCAGTCTCGTTGGTGACATACGCTTTATAGGCGGTAATGGCGCTGCCCAGGCTCAGCAGGGCCTCGCCCTTCGCCGCGTCTGCCGTCGCTTCACCCTTCACAATCAGCTTGCCTTTCGGGTTGGTCAGCAGACCGCAGGTCATCTCGTATTCACCCGGCTGCAGGTTGGCCGTCATTTTCTGGCTGAAGCCCGGCGCGATATTCTCGCGCTCTTCCACCACCATCACGCCCTTGAGGATCTCCCACTCCAGCGCCTTCTGGCTGTGGTTCTTGATAATAAACTGCGTCTTACCGCTGTTGACCGTAATGGTCATCGGCTCACACTGTTTATCATTTACCGTGACGTTCACCTGTGGAATATCTGCCGCCTGGAGGCTGAATGCGGAAGCAAACAGCGCGGCCACGCCAGCCTGTAATGCGCTACGACGAAATTGAATTGCCATGATCTTTCCCTTTAAAAGTAGGTAGTAATTAAACCAGGCACATTACGACGTCGAACGCGACGGCTGCGTGCCCGGGCGCGATGGCATAAAGAACAGCACCAGCGCCGGAATAAGGTAGATGAAATAGGTCGCCACTTCGCTCACGCTCGGCGTTTCCTGGTAGCCGAAGATGCCTTCCAGCAGGGTGCCTGTCAGCGAGTGGGTGGTCAGGACGTTACTGAGATCGAACGCCACAGCCTGGAAGTGATTCCACAGGCCCGCTTCGTGGAAGGCGCGGATCGCCCCCGCAGCCAGCCCTGCCGCGACCAGCAGAATAAACAGGCTGGTCCATTTGAAAAACACCCCGAGATTGAGGCGAATGCCGCCCCAGTAAAGCATGAACCCCAGCACAATCGCCGTTGCCAGCCCCAGCACAGCGCCCAGAGGAGGCC
>JAFACP010000190.1 GCA_023425455.1 Pseudomonadota bacterium
ACACGCGATAAAAGACATCATCCTTCATCACTTCCCGCGTAAGCTGCTCAAGGGTGACATCCCTGCCAATGCGCTCAAAGGCGCCAGACGGACACGCATCCGCGTCCCGCAGACAGGGCGCGCAGTGCAAACATTTACTCTCCCGCCGCACCGTTTCGATTCTGGCTGAGATCGATTCCGGATTAGCACACCACGGACAACGGTGAGGGCAGCCTTTAAAAAAGACAACCGTCCGGATACCTGCGCCATCATTCAGAGAGTAGCGCTGAATGTTAAAAATGCGCGCCACCCCGGCGCGCATATCACTGACTTCACAACTGATGCGCTGTGCGCCGGATAATGTCATCCTGGATCTCCTTCGACAGCTCAACAAAGAAGGCGCTGTATCCGGCGACCCGCACCACCAGCCCGGCAAAATCCTGTGGACGTTGTTGCGCTTCGCGTAGCGTTTCGGCATTCACCACGTTGAACTGGATATGCTGCAATTTGAGTTGCGTGAAGGCGCGGAGAAAATCGGCCAGTTTTTGGAGCCCGCCATCACCTTCAAGCGTTGCGGGCGTAAACTTCACGTTAAGCAAGGTGCCATTCGATAGCAGGTAGTTATCCAGCTTACTCACTGACTTCAGTACCGCCGTCGGGCCCTGCATATCCTGTCCGAGCATAGGGGAAAGGCCGCCATCAGCCAGTTGCTCACCCGCAAAACGCCCATCCGGTGTCGCCCCCACCACCGCGCCCAGCGGCACATGTGCCGAAACCGTGTATGAACCAGGCGTGAATTGTCCGCCGCGGGGATTACGGTATTTTTCGACCTCTTTACAGTAATGGCGCAACAACTCAGCGCTGATATTATCGACGTCGTCAACGTCATTTCCGTATTTTTCGAAGCGATGGATCAGCCGCGCCCGGACGCGTTCCCCTTCCGGGGTGGCAAAATTGGCGTTTAACACCGCCAGCAGTTCATCGAAACTTAAGCGCTGCTGCTCAAAGACCAGACCTTTCAGGGCATGCAGCGAGTCGCTAAGATTGGCGATGCCAATCCCCTGTACGCCAGAGAAGTTATAGCGCGCGCCCCCTTCGGTAATGTCCTTACCCTTTTCCAGGCAGTCGCTAATAAATGAGGAGAGCAGCGGAACCGGCGCCCAGTCCCGATGGCCGATATCGCAGATGTTGCTGCCCTCAACCATCAACGCGATGTAGTGATCAATTCTGGTACGAATATGTGCCAGTAGCCCTTCATAGCTCAGCTCCGTATTCCCTTCATTCTCCTGCATGGCGATCTCCATCACCTTCAGCAGGTTAAACATCGCGATATCGTGCAGACCATAGGTTTTACCCGGTATAGACAGCTCAACGCAGCCAACCACGGCGTAATCACGCGCGTCCTCCAGCGATACGCCGCGATTCAAAAAAGCCGGCACCACAACTTCATCATTAAAAATCTGCGGGATACCGGTCCCCAGGCGGATCGTCTCAGCCGTTTTCAGCAAAAATGGCCTGTCAATAAACTCATTCACCCGTACACCGAGGTTTGGTTGCGGCAGCTGAACCTGTTGATACGCCTCCAGGCAGAGGAATGAGAGCACATTTACCGCACTGCGGCCGTTCTCTGTCAGCCCGCCCAGCAACGCGGTGTAACCCGTTGGGAAACCAGCAAAGTAGCGGGCACTGCTGGTTGAGCGTAACAGCACGACGTCATTGCATTTCACCCACAGTGATTCCAGCAGCTCTTTCAGGAAGAGCGGGTTTTCACCCTGCGCCAGCGAAGCCTGATAAAAAGGCAACATATACTGATCAAAGCGCCCGACAGAGAGCGAACTGGCGTTCGATTCATACTGTAAAATGACGTTTATGTACCAGAACAGCTGGCATGCCTGCCAGAAGTTCTGCGGCTTATGCCGGGCGTTATGACGTGAGTTTTCGGCAATCTGCAGGAGTTCCTGCCGCCGGGGTTCGTCACTGACTGCCGCCAGCTCTTCGGCCAGAATGGCATAGCGCAAGATATGGCGCTGCGAGGCTTCAAGCAGCAGCAGCGCGGCGGCATAGAAGATATTGTGTGACTCGCGCTCGCAGTGTTCACGCATCTCCTCCACCAGCGCATCCAGGCCATTATTCAGCAGGCGCGGGTAATCAATAATGATATGCCCCTGCCCTTTGTCCGTCTGGTTGATGCTAAAAATCTGCGTGCCGACAGCGGCTTTTACCTCCCCGGTCATCTGACTATTGATGAAATCCTTCATCGAACGGTTTTCCCAGTAGGGGTACAGCGTCTCCCGATAGATCCGCTTATCCTCTTCGCTCATCGTAAAACGGTCCTGCGGGCGGGTGGAGAACTGGTCGAGCTCTTTAAGCAGCCAGTAGGGATCCATCTCCGGAGACATAATGCCGGCGCGCGGTTTCACCGTCCGGTTGCCAGCGATTAACTCCTCATCTCGAATCGCGATATCAACATGGTCAAGAATGTACGCCGTCGCTTTGGCGCGACGCAGCATCACCGGCTCCCCTTCCGTCTGTTGATGGCTGGCTGTATAGAGCAACGCTCGCTCAAGTGAGATTTCGCGCGGGTTTGCGAACAGTGCGTCTTTCAAACGCTGGGTACGATTCGTCATGAGGGTACTCCTGTAATGTGAAGCAGGCCCGCCCCGAAGGGCGGGAAAACATCAGACGGTCTGAGCCAGATGGGCATCAATCTTATTCATGATGGCCCCGGCACGCTTCACCGCGTCGCTGATGTTGACGCGCACGATGGTTTTACCGGCAAAACGCTCTTCAAATTTAATACCGATATCTTTAGTCAGGATCACCACGTCCGCAGCGGCGATCTCCTCAGCCGTCAGCGCATTCTCAAGGCCAATTGACCCCTGCGTTTCCACCTTCACGTCCCAGCCTTTCGCCTTTGCCGCGCTTTCCAGCGCTTCAGCGGCCATATAGGTATGTGCAACGCCAGACGGACAGGCTGTTACTGCAATAATTCGGGCCATGTTCTCTTCCTCACTCAGTTGATTTCGAAGTCCAGATCCAGGTCATCCTCTTTTTCATCGACCTGTTTTGCATGCTTGCGGGCAATACTCTTCAACACGTTGACGCTAATTGCCGTCACAACGGCACCTGTGGCGACCGCGGCGATATAACCCAGCTTGCCCTCTACAACGGGCAGCACAATCAGGCCGCCCCACCCCGCGTAGCACTGTGCGCCGACCACGGCAGCTGTCACCGCACCGCAGGCCGAACCCAGCATGATGGAAGGTATGACACGCAGAGGATCGGCGGCGGCAA
>JAFACP010000285.1 GCA_023425455.1 Pseudomonadota bacterium
GTGCTGCACCTTTCGCAGACGAACGATCTGCGCCGGCAGCACCTCCAGCGTCTGGGTGTGGTGCTGCAGTCGCGCGCAGATGTCTTCCACCACCAGCATATTTTCACGCTGATTTTTGTCGTCATTCATCAGCCAGTCACCCAGCCGCTGCGCCTGTTTATCGTCGCGATGGCTGGCCACCGTCCCCGCCAGCGCCTCGGTGCGTAACAGCCTGCCGCGCCGCCGCCACAGGCGCTCCGGCGAGGAGCCCAGAAAAGCGTTCGCGGCGTCGAATACCATACAGAAATGGTAACAGTTGAGATTCAGCGCCCGGCTGGCCGCCATCAGCGCCACGGCGTCGACCGACTGGCGACACTGCAGATCGGTCGCACGCGCCACTACCACTTTTTCCATCTCACCGTGGTCAATAGCCTGCGTCGCACGGCGGATCAGCGCCAGCCACTGTGCTTTTTCCGGGAGATGCGTTTCAGCGCCAATCTGAACCGACAGCGCAGAAACAGGACGGGCCGCAGAGAGTTGCCCGAGAAACGCCAGCGCCTCCCGGCCATCCTCCTGCAGTGAATGCGTACTCCACAGCTGCAGGCGCAGGATCGCGACGCCGGCCTGACGAAGCCACAGTAATCGGGGTAAAAACAGCGATCCCTGCGTCGGATTAAAGGCGTTAAGCCCGCAGATCCGCATCGTGGGGGGTGCCGCGTGGGCGTGTAAAAACTGCGTCGCCGCCGCCAGAGACGGAAAATGGACAAGCGCGCCAAGGGCGGCCAGCTCTTCATCGCCGTTACGCTGCTGCCAGTAGAATTGCGGGTAGCACGCCTGAGCGCCCAGCCAGGCGAGCGGGTCGAACGCGTCATTTAACGGGAAAGCGACGTCGAAATGACGCAGACCAGGTGTGGCGGGCAACGTTTGCGCAAGCTGACTGCGCAGACGTTCCAGCGCGTTGGACATCGAATGCACGCGAACCTCTCCCTGTTAAAAACCGCACATTATACGGGGTACGGCTAATAAATAGCAGTACCCATGTATAGGGAGGGGTTACCCGTGCGCTACACCTAACGACGGGCCAGCAGCAGACCCAGTACCAGCCCCGCCGCCGCGCCGATACCGACCCCGTGCCACGGTTTTTCGTGCACGTAATCGTCGGTGCGGTAAACCGCTCTTTTTGCCCGGTAGTAATAGGTGTCAGACGCCTGGCTGACACGATGCTGAACGTCGAGCAGCGCCTGCTCCGCACGCGCTTTCAGCTCAATGTATTTTTGATCGGCCGGATCGCCTGATGAACGTAACACCTCTTCCAGTGTTTCACTCAGTAGCGCCAGGTCGTCATCGATACGGGTTTCCCAGGATTGAAATGCCATATTTTCCTCCTTGTGAGTACGTCAGTCCGCTAACTATAGCCAACCCTGCCCGGTTACGCCTGCTTCACGTCGCGCGCCATACCCACGTGCGGGATACCATCTTCATCGTAGATCCCGGTAACCGGGGAAAAGCCAAAGTGAGCGTAGAACGCCTGCAGATACGCCTGGGCACCAAGGTATAACGCCTTGTCCGGCCACTGTTTTTCGCAGGCAGCCAGCGCTTTCTCCATCAGCTGATAGCCCAGTTTTTCCCCACGCGCCTGGCCGCTGACGATCACCCGGCCGATCGCCACCGGCGCCAGCGGGTCCTCACTTTTCAGAATCCTCGCATACGCGACCAGCTGGTTATCTTTCCAGCCGAGGATATGACGGTTTTCGCCCGTCAGATCATCCCCGTCGATGTCCTGATACGGACAGCATTGTTCAACCACAAAAACTGCGCAGCGCAGCTTAAGCAGCGCATACAGTGCATTAACGGTGAGTTCACTATGGTGTAAATCTTGCCACTGGACCATGTCAGTCTCCCTGCTGGTGTTCATCACGTTATACTAAACCCCTTTCGATTCAGCAAAGGGGCTGACTGCGTTATGGAACTGATTTTTTTGGGCACCTCTGCCGGCGTGCCAACCCGCTCACGCAACGTGACGGCCATACTGCTCGATTTACAGCATCCGACCCGCGGCGGGCTGTGGCTGTTTGACTGCGGTGAAGGGACGCAACATCAGCTTTTGCGTACCGCTTATCATCCCGGCAAGCTGGATAACATTTTTATTACCCATCTTCACGGCGATCATCTGTTTGGTCTGCCGGGTCTGCTGTGCAGCCGCTCCATGGCCGGTAATGCCAACCCGCTGACCATTTACGGGCCGCAGGGTATTGCCGAATTCGTGGAAACCACGCTGCGTCTGAGCGGCTCGTGGACCGACTATCCGCTGCAGGTGGTGGAGATCCACGCCGGCCTGCTGTTTGACGATGGCTTTTATAAAGTCAGCGCCGTGCCGCTTAACCATCCGGTTGAATGCTATGGCTACCGTATTGAGGAACATGATAAACCGGGCACGCTCAATGCCGCCGCGCTGATTGCCGCAGGGGTGAAGCCCGGACCGGTGTTCCAGCGTCTGAAACAGGGCGATACCGTGACCCTTGACGACGGGCGTACCCTGCGCGGAATGGATTATCTTTCTGCGCCGCAGCCGGGCAGGAAACTGGCGATCTTCGGGGATACCTCGCCGTGCCCTGCCGCGCATACCCTGGCGCAGGGTGTGGATCTGCTGGTGCATGAGGCCACCCTCGAAACGGCGATGGAGGAGAAGGCCAACAGTCGCGGCCACAGCTCAACCCGTCAGGCGGCACAGCTGGCGGCGGCGGCTGGCGCGAAGAAGCTTATCATCACCCACGTCAGCTCCCGTTACGATCCCCAGGGGTGTGAACGCCTGCTGGCAGAGTGCCGGGAAGTGTTTGCAAACTGTAAGCTGGCCGAAGATTTCACTCAGGTCAGCGTTTAGTCCTTCATTTTTCCCTCAGGGTGCCGATAACGATTAAAAGGCCAGCATTTCACTTGAGGGTAGAATGGATAATTTCCAGAAAGATATTGATGACAGGGCGAATCTCACCCTGTCGAACCGTTTTGAGCTGTTGCTGTTTCGTCTTGGCACCTCGCTGAACGAAAATAAATCTGAGCTGTTTGGCATCAACGTATTTAAGCTGCGTGAAATCGTGCCGATGCCGGAGTTTACCAAACCGGCGGGCATGAAATCGCCGCTAATGGGCATGGTGAATATTCGCGATCAGGTGATCCCGGTTATCGACCTTGCCGCCGTGGCGGGCTGCAAACCGACCACCGGTCTGAATATTTTGCTGATCACCGAATATGCCCGTAGCGTACAGGCGTTCGCGGTGGAGTCGGTTGAGAACATCATGCGGCTGGACTGGAAGCAGGTCCACGCGGCGGAAACCGCGGTCAGCGGGCGCTATATCACCAGTATCGCCTGCCTTGATGAGAAGACCGATACCAACGAACTGGCGATGGTGCTGGACGTCGAGCAGATCCTGTATGACATTACGCCAGCGAACCATGATCTGCACGCGACCAACCTGAAGACCACCAAATTCAACATCAAGCCGGGCTCCGTCGCCATTGTGGCGGAAGACTCGAAGGTGGCCCGTTCGATGCTGGAGAAAGGGCTGGAGGCGATGGCGA
>JAFACP010000312.1 GCA_023425455.1 Pseudomonadota bacterium
CCCGTATGGCTTGCGTTGTTTATGCTCTGCGCCAATATGTTCTGGGGACTTCAGGGGGCGGCCATTCCGGCGGTGGTTCAGCACCATGCCACGCGCGAGGCGGTAGGCAGCGCCTACGGGATCATTAATGGCATCGGTAATATCTGCGCGGCCTTTATTCCGCTACTGATGGGGATAGTGATGAAATCGATGGGATCGGTCAGCTCCGGCTTTTCGGTGCTGGTTGTGTCGCAGGTTGTGACCCTGCTGACCGGGGGGATGTTGCTGCTGCGCATGCGCCGCGCAGCAGCCGTCAGCGCGTAAGGCTTACTCGCCTTTTTTCGCCGCCTGGATGTAGAGCATTTCCAGCGCCAGGGTCGCTGCCGCCAGCGCGGTGATCTCGGACTGGTCATACGCCGGCGCCACTTCCACAACGTCCATCCCGACGATGTTCAGATCTTTCAGGCCGCGTACCAGCTTAATGGCGCGATCGGAGGTCAGGCCGCCGATCACCGGCGTACCGGTCCCCGGTGCAAACGCCGGATCCAGGCAGTCGATATCGAAGGTCAGGTAGACCGGCATATCGCCAACTATCTGCTTAACCTGAGCGATGATGTCGTCTACGCCGCGATCGTTGACCTGGCCGGCATCCAGTACCGTGAAGCCGTTGTCTTTGTCGAACTCGGTGCGAATACCGATCTGCACGGAGTGATTTGGATCGATCAGACCTTCGTTTGGCGCGGTGTAGAACATGGTGCCGAGGTCAAACTCGCAGCCGTTCGCGTAGGTGTCGGTATGCGCGTCGAAGTGCACCAGCGCCATTTTGCCGAAGTGTTTCGCATGCGCCCGCAGCAGCGGCAGCGTCACGAAATGGTCACCGCCGAAGGAGAGCATCCGTTTACCGGCCGCCAGCAGCTTCTCCGCGTGGGCCTGCAGCTTCTCGCTCATCTCGCGCGCGTCGCCGAAGGCATACACCAGGTCACCGCAATCCACCACGTTGAGGCGCTCGCGCATGTCGAAGTTCCACGGGAAACGGTTATGCTCCCAGGCCAGATTAGTGGAGACCTGGCGGATGGCGGCCGGGCCGTGGCGTCCACCCGCGCGGCCGGAGGTGGCCATATCAAATGGCACGCCGGTGATCACCCAGTCAGCGTCGCTGTCATAAGGCTGGAAGTTCATTGGAAGGCGTAAAAAACCAAACGCGTTAGATACCAGAGAGTTATCGTACTGATGACCTAAAGTGCTCATGTCCTGACCTCTTATAAAGTCGATACATTAAAAACAGATGAAAAAAATCCCCTCCGCGTCGTTAAACCCGACGAGGAAGGGATTGATTTATAAATCGCTAGCTGGGGCGAATTATCGCCGTTAATTCATACGGGTTCAAGTCAGTACAGACAAGGGTTCCACCCGCTGCAATCACCCGTCCCCTTTCAGCAAGAGGGAGCATGAATTATTCATCTTCCAGATAGGTGTATCCGTACAGACCCGCTTCAAACTCTTCTAGGAACTGCTGCTGGAGTGCGTCATCCAGACCGGTGTTCTTCACCTGGTCGCGGAACTGGGTGAGCAGTTTTTTCGGATCGAGCTGAACGTATTCCAGCATGTCCGCCACGGTGTCCCCTTCGTCAGACAGCTCGACTTCCACGTTGCCGTCAGGGAAGACAAACACGTCAACGGCTTCGGTATCCCCGAACAGGTTGTGCATGTTGCCGAGGATCTCCTGATAGGCGCCAACCATAAAGAAGCCCAGCATCGGCGGGTTCTCCGGATCGTACTCCGGCATTGGCATCGTGGTGGCGATACCGTCGCCGTCAACGTAGTGGTCAATAGCGCCGTCGGAATCACAGGTAATGTCCAGCAGCACCGCACGACGTTCCGGGGCGTGGTTCAGCCCCTCAAGCGGCAGCACCGGGAACAGCTGGTCGATACCCCATGCATCAGGCATTGACTGAAACAGCGAGAAGTTGACGTACATCTTGTCCGCCATACGTTCCTGCAGCTCGTCGATAATCGGACGGTGCGCGCGGTTGCTCGGGTCGAGCTGCTTCTGCACTTCATGGCACATGTTCAGATAGAGCTGCTCCGCCCACGCGCGCTCCTGCAGGCTAAAGGTACCGGAGGAGTAACCCACATGAATATCGTGCAGATCCATCTGGCTGTCGTGCAGCCATTCGCGCAGGGAGCGGCGCGTGCCCGGCTCGTGCATCTCCTGCCAGGTTTCCCACATGCTTTGCAGGGAACGCGGGGCATCGTCTGCCGGAGGGGTCGCTTCGGTGATTTCGCTGCGCTCAACGCCGATGATGTTTGAGACCAGCACCGTATGGTGCGCGGTGACCGCGCGGCCCGATTCGGTGATCACCGTCGGATGCGGCAGGCCATGCTCTTCACAGGCATCGCCAATCGCCCAGATGATATTGTTGGCATACTCGTTCAGGCCGTAGTTGACGGAGCAGTCGGACTGCGAACGTGTTCCTTCGTAGTCCACGCCCAGGCCACCGCCCACGTCGAAGCACTGAATATTGACGCCCAGCTTGTGCAGCTCAACGTAGAAACGCGCTGACTCGCGCACGCCGGTGGCGATGTCGCGAATGTTGGCCATCTGCGATCCGAGGTGGAAGTGCAGCAGTTGAATACTGTCGAGACGTCCGCGTTCACGCAGAATTTCCACCAGCTGAAGCACCTGATTCGCCGCGAGGCCAAACTTGGATTTTTCTCCGCCGGAAGATTGCCATTTGCCCGAGCCCTGCGACGCCAGACGCGCACGCACACCAAGGCGCGGCACCACGTTCAGGCGCTCGGCCTCTTCCAGCACGATAGCGATTTCGGTCATCTTCTCGATCACCAGATAAACCTTGTGGCCCATCTTCTCGCCGATCAATGCCAGACGAATGTATTCACGGTCTTTATAACCGTTACAGACGATCACCGAACGGGTCATTCCCGCATGCGCCAGAACGGCCATCAGCTCCGCTTTAGACCCCGCTTCCAGACCCAGCGGTTCACCGGAGTGGATCAGCGATTCGATCACGCGACGGTGCTGATTCACCTTGATGGGGTAAACGAGGAAGTAGTCGCCGTTATAGCCGTACGATTCGCGCGCGCGCTTGAACGCGGCGTTAATCGAACGCAGGCGGTGTTGCAGGATCTGCGGGAAGCAGAACAGTGCAGGCAAACGCTGCCCCTGCGCTTCGCGGGCTTTCACCAGTCTGGCGAGATCCACGCGCGCTTCGGGAACGTCCGGATCCGGGCAAACGCTGATGTGGCCCAGTTCGTTGACGTCATAATAGTTATTGCCCCACCAGGCAATATTATAGGTGCGCAGCATCTTGCTGGCTTCCTGGGAGCTCATCGCAACCTCCTGCATGGAACGTAGTACACCCTGTTCGCCCGCTGACGAAGGCGAAACCGAAGACATGTCGTCAGACATAGCGAACCTCAACTCTTTGTATTAAGTGTAAAACAGTTGACTACTATCGCAGCGTTAAACGGCGATAACAACCCATAAACGCCCCCATTTTCCAGCAGAGAATGCTGAAATCCAGAGCGTGCGACCGGTTTCTTATTCATATCAATGTAAAACACGTATCCGAACTTAAGTATGACAAGGTTCGGCGAAACCACGAGAAAACTCTTGTATTAACAAGAGCGCCCTTGTTCAGTTTTCACAAAGCGTTACTCGCCCTGAGATCCTGAGAAGCGCCGAGATGGGTATAACATCGGCAGGTTTGCAGACTCGATTTACGGGTTGCGGGGATCGCATGCGCGCCAGAACGGCTGCGCTGAATTAGCGGAAAACGATGGTTCATTATCTCGTATCACCTCCACGGCCGCTCCTGAAGAAACGGACCACAAGCCAAAGCTATCAGTTCACTCTTAACCCGGCTGGAAGTGGCGACACGATGCGAGCATCGAGCGCTTTTTTAAGAAGCCGCGCGCCGCGTTTTATACCGAGAAGGGGGCTAAAAAGCAAAACAAAAATGCGTACCCTGCCGGCCGTGTCAGGAAATATTTCCAGCTTTGATTTCAACGCCATGAGAGCCTCGTCAAAAAAAACTGGCAATAGGGCGAAGAAGTGACCTAAAATAGCCATCCAGATGTTAATCCATCCATACTGATTAACACTCAGACTGCCAGTGTCATTAACCTGCAGGCCTTGGTAGAATCATCTCCTTTGGCTATTCCACACAGCAGTTCGAGCTAACCAAATTCTTTTTAGGTGAAATAAAACATGGCAAAACACCTGTTTACGTCCGAGTCCGTATCAGAAGGACATCCTGATAAAATTGCTGACCAAATCTCCGATGCGGTGCTGGATGCGATCCTGACTCAGGATCCAAAAGCGCGCGTAGCGTGCGAAACCTATGTCAAAACCGGCATGGTTCTGGTTGGCGGTGAAATCACCACCAGCGCATGGGTTGATATCGAAGAGATCACCCGTAACACGGTGCGTGAAATTGGCTATGTGCATTCTGATATGGGCTTTGATGCCAATTCTTGTGCCGTACTGAGCGCCATCGGTAAACAGTCTCCGGACATCAACCAGGGCGTTGACCGTGCCGATCCGCTGGAACAGGGCGCTGGCGACCAGGGCCTGATGTTTGGCTATGCAACCAATGAGACTGACGTGCTGATGCCTGCGCCGGTCACCTACGCGCACCGTCTGGTGCAGCGTCAGGCTGAAGTGCGTAAAAACGGCACCCTGCCGTGGCTGCGTCCGGATGCGAAAAGCCAGGTCACTTTCCAGTATGACGACGGTAAAATCGTCGGTATCGATGCGGTAGTGCTTTCCACCCAGCACGCGGAAGATATTGACCAGAAATCACTGCAGGAAGCGGTGATGGAAGAGATCATCAAGCCGGTTCTGCCAACCGAATGGCTGAATGCGTCAACCAAATTCTTCATCAACCCAACCGGACGTTTTGTCATCGGTGGCCCAATGGGCGACTGCGGCCTGACCGGTCGTAAAATCATCGTTGATACCTACGGCGGTATGGCGCGTCACGGTGGCGGTGCATTCTCCGGTAAAGATCCGTCTAAAGTTGACCGTTCTGCAGCGTACGCGGCGCGTTATGTGGCGAAAAACATCGTTGCGGCAGGCCTTGCAGACCGCTGTGAGATCCAGGTTTCCTACGCCATCGGTGTGGCTGAACCGACCTCCATCATGGTTGAAACCTTCGGGACTGAAAAAGTGCCTTCCGAGCAACTGACCCTGCTGGTGCGCGAGTTCTTCGACCTGCGTCCTTACGGCCTGATTCAGATGCTGGATCTGCTGCACCCAATCTACAAAGAAACCGCGGCATACGGTCACTTTGGTCGTGAACATTTCCCGTGGGAAAAAACCGACAAAGCGGCACAGCTGCGTGAAGCTGCTGGTCTGAAATAAGCGACCATCGTCAGCATCTGCAAAGGCCAGCCTCGTGCTGGCCTTTCTGTTTCTGGCGCGTCAGAGGCAAAAGAGCCCGCGTAAAATGAAACCGCTTACAACCCGTCACTTCCCGCATAAATTCGGAAAAATCGCTTGGCGCATACCGCCCTTCTCTGCTGTTACATTTTATTTCAGTTAAGTCTGAATTTATCGCAACAGCGGTCCACGACATTAATTTAATCTCTTTATTTTCAATAAATTAATACAACCAACCTTTCAAATACAATGTAACCGATTACACCATTGTGATTTATCTCACATATTTTTCCCCACCGCTCACCTACCCTTTAGCCCGACAAAACGAATAACCCAACCGGAGGGCACAATGCCTGACAATAAAAAACAGGGGCGAGCATCCAATAAGGCGATGACATTTTTCGTCTGCTTCCTGGCCGCCCTGGCAGGATTACTCTTTGGCCTGGATATCGGTGTGATCGCCGGTGCATTACCCTTCATCACCGATGAGTTCCAGATCAGCGCGCACACCCAGGAGTGGGTGGTGAGCTCCATGATGTTCGGCGCAGCGGTCGGTGCAGTGGGCAGCGGCTGGCTCTCATTCAGGCTGGGACGCAAAAAAAGCCTGATGATCGGTGCCGTGCTGTTCGTGGCCGGTTCACTGTTCTCTGCTGCGGCGCCAAACGTTGAAGTGCTGCTGGTCTCCCGCGTACTGCTGGGTCTGGCCGTCGGCGTCGCCTCTTACACCGCCCCGCTGTACCTGTCCGAAATTGCGCCGGAGAAAATCCGTGGCAGCATGATTTCGATGTATCAGCTGATGATCACCATCGGTATTCTTGGCGCCTATCTCTCCGACACCGCCTTCAGCTACAGCGGCGCCTGGCGCTGGATGCTTGGCGTTATCATCATTCCTGCCGTTCTGCTGTTGATTGGCGTCTTTTTCCTGCCGGACAGCCCACGCTGGTTCGCGGCCAAACGCCGTTTTGTCGATGCCGAACGCGTGTTGCTGCGCCTGCGTGACACCAGCGCGGAAGCCAAAAACGAGCTGGAGGAGATCCGTGAAAGCCTGAAGGTCAGGCAGTCCGGCTGGGCGCTGTTTAAAGAGAACAGCAACTTCCGCCGTGCGGTGTTCCTCGGGATCCTGCTGCAGATTATGCAACAGTTCACCGGCATGAACGTCATCATGTACTACGCGCCAAAAATCTTTGAACTGGCGGGCTATACCAATACCACTGAACAGATGTGGGGTACGGTGATCGTTGGCCTGACCAACGTGCTGGCAACCTTTATCGCCATCGGTCTGGTTGACCGCTGGGGACGCAAACCAACCCTGACGCTGGGCTTCCTGGTGATGGCCGTCGGGATGGGCGTCCTCGGAACCATGATGCATGTGGGCATTCACTCACCAACGGCGCAATACTTCGCTGTGGCGATGCTGATGATGTTTATCGTCGGGTTTGCCATGAGCGCCGGTCCGCTGATTTGGGTGCTGTGCTCTGAGATCCAGCCGCTGAAAGGGCGCGACTTTGGCATCACCTGCTCCACCGCAACCAACTGGATTGCCAACATGATCGTCGGTGCGACCTTCCTGACCATGCTCAACAGCCTGGGCAACGCGAACACTTTCTGGGTCTATGCCGGTCTGAATCTGCTGTTTATTGTTCTGACCCTGTGGCTGGTGCCGGAGACAAAACACGTGTCTCTGGAACATATCGAACGCAACCTGATGAAAGGTCGACCACTGCGCGAAATTGGCGCGCACGACTAAACCTCCTTTCGGGGAGGCACCTCTTGCGCCTCCCCGCTTCGCACTTTATGCTCTGCCCCTATGAAAGCTCCCCGTCTCCCTATTGCCCTTCAGCAGGCCGTTATGCGCAGCCTGCGGGAACATCTTGCCCGGGCTAACCAGAAGCTGGACCGCTGCTACCCTGAACCCAGGCTGGTCTATCAGCAGCGGGGAACCGCCGCGGGAACCGCCTGGCTTGAGGCCTGGGAGATCCGCCTCAACCCGGTTTTGCTGCTGGAAAACCAGCAGGCCTTTATTGATGAGGTGGTGCCTCATGAGCTGGCGCATCTGCTGGTGTGGAAACACGCTGGCCGGGTCGCACCGCACGGTAAAGAGTGGAAATGGATGATGGAAGCCGTGCTTGGCGTCCCGGCACGTCGTACTCACCAGTTTGAGCTGGAATCGGTGCGGCGCAATACTTTTGCCTACCGCTGCCAGTGCCAGCAGCATCAGTTAACCGTTCGCCGGCACAATCGGGTGCTTCGCGGGGAAGCAACCTACCGCTGCGTAAAATGCGGTACGCCGCTGGTTGCCGAATAATGACTGAACAATCAGGAACATTCCTGAGCTGACTGATTGCATACAGGAACAACATTCGTTACGTTGCGGGCTCGTTTTGACACGGAGTGTAAGATGTCCCGTAATGTCTCCCTTGCTATCGCCCTTCTGGCGACGGCAATCTCTGGCCATGCTCTGGCCGACGGTATCAACAGTTTCTCTCAGGCTAAAGCCGCAGGCGTTAAGGTGAATGCTGACGTCCCCGGTGATTTCTACTGCGGCTGTAAAATCAACTGGCAGGGTAAGAAAGGGGTCGTTGACCTTGAGTCCTGCGGTTACAAAGTCCGTAAAAATGCGCACCGCGCCAGCCGCGTTGAATGGGAACACGTGGTCCCGGCCTGGCAGTTTGGCCACCAGCGCCAGTGCTGGCAGGACGGCGGACGTAAAAACTGCGCCAAAGATCCGGTTTATCGCCGGATGGAAAGCGACATGCATAACCTGCAGCCAGCGGTGGGTGAAGTGAACGGCGATCGCGGCAACTTTATGTACAGCCAGTGGAATGGCGGCGCAGGTCAGTACGGACAGTGCGCCATGAAGGTGGATTTCAAGGATAAAATCGCCGAGCCACCGGCACGTGCCCGGGGAAGCATCGCGCGGACCTACTTCTATATGCGCGACCGCTACAGCCTAACGCTCTCACGCCAGCAGACGCAGCTGTTTAATGCGTGGAATAAGCAGTATCCGGTTAGCGGGTGGGAGTGTCAGCGCGACGAACGTATCGCCCGCGTACAGGGGAATCATAACCCTTACGTCCAGCGGGCTTGCCAGGCACAAAAGAGCTAACCTACACTAGCGGCAACAGATATATGCACACCACCGGTCACGCTGCTCCTAAACCGGCTTTCAGCGTTTTTGCGCAGCGCCAGGACAGCGTGATGGATGACGTGTATTACCGCATGACACATGGAATTTCTGACTATGCGTATTCCCCGCATCTACCACCCTGAACTGATTACCGTCGGTGGCGAAATGGCGCTGTCCGACGACGCGGCAAACCACGTTGGCCGCGTACTGCGCATGAGCACCGGCCAGCACGTTCAGCTGTTCGACGGCTCTAACCAGGTTTTCGAGGCTGAAATCGTCCGGGCCGATAAAAAAAGCGTGCACGTCAAGGTGCTGCGCGGCGAAGTCGACGATCGTGAGTCGCCCCTGCACATTCATCTGGGGCAGGTGATGTCGCGCGGCGAAAAGATGGAGTTCACGATCCAGAAATCCATTGAACTGGGTGTAAGCCTCATTACGCCACTTTTTTCTGAGCGCTGCGGCGTTAAACTGGATGCCGAACGTCTGAACAAAAAGATCCAGCAGTGGCAGAAAATCGCTATTGCGGCCTGCGAGCAGAGCGGTCGCAACCGTATTCCAACGATCCGTCCGGCGATGGAGCTGGCCGCCTGGTGTGCTGAAGAGGATGACGCGCTGAAGCTCAACCTCCATCCGCGCGCCAGCGCCAGTATCAATACGCTGCCGCAGCCTGTGGAGCGGGTACGTCTGCTGATTGGCCCGGAAGGCGGGCTCTCGGCAGACGAAATTGCCATGACGGCGGGTTACCAGTTTACTGATATTCTGTTGGGACCCCGCGTTCTGCGCACTGAGACGACGGCACTCACCGCCATTACCGCGCTGCAGGTACGGTTTGGCGATCTGGGTTGACCCAACCGGCTCTGTCAGACGTCATTACCGCAAGCTGGTTGATGCGACTCAGGTGCAACATCACAACCAGGACGGCTCAATGGGTCAGGCTTTTAACGGAGAAGAATAATGATCAAGCTCGGCATCGTGATGGATCCCATCGCAAACATTAACATCAAGAAAGACTCCAGCTTCGCTATGCTGCTGGAAGCGCAACGTCGCGGCTACCAGCTCCACTACATGGAGATGAACGATCTGTTCCTGATCAACGGAGAAGCGCGCGCGCGGACCCGCATCGTCAATGTCGAACAGAACTACGATAAATGGTATGAATTCGGCAGCGAGCAGGAGATCCCGCTGGCCGATCTCGATGTGATCCTGATGCGTAAAGATCCGCCGTTCGACACCGAATTCATCTACTGCACCTACATTCTGGAGCGCGCGGAAGAGCAAGGGACACTGATCGTCAACAAGCCGCAAAGCCTGCGCGACTGTAATGAGAAGCTCTATACCGCCTGGTTCTCCGACCTGACGCCGGAAACGCTGGTGACCCGTAACAAGGCGCAGCTGAAAGCGTTCTGGCAGCAACATGGCGATATCATCATGAAGCCGCTGGACGGTATGGGCGGCGCGTCTATTTTCCGGGTAAAAGAGGGCGATCCGAACATTGGCGTGATTGCCGAAACCCTGACTGAGCTGGGCACCCGCTACTGCATGGCGCAAAACTACCTGCCCGCCATTAAGGATGGCGACAAACGTGTTCTGGTGGTCGATGGCGAGCCGGTGCCTTACTGCCTGGCGCGCATCCCGCAGGGCGGTGAAACCCGTGGGAATCTGGCCGCCGGTGGTCGTGGAGAACCGCGCCCGCTAAGCGAAAGCGACTGGGAAATCGCGCGTCGCGTTGGCCCCGAGCTGAAAGCCAAAGGGCTGATTTTTGTTGGTCTGGATATCATCGGCGATCGCCTGACGGAAGTGAACGTCACCAGCCCAACCTGCATTCGTGAAATCGAGGCTCAATTCCCGGTCTCGATCACCGGTATGCTGATGGACGCTATCGAAAAACGTATCCAAAACTAATCTGCCGCGCATCAATGGCAGTTTCAGCGGGCGCATTGACTGAGCCGATACAGGCAGCGAACGCTGCCCGGGGTTCAACATGGCGAGCAAAATAGCCTGATGAGCCTGACATCTAGTGACAGCACCCGGGTTTATCCCCATACTGGGCGCTGTCGCTTTTTAAACCAGGAAACAGAACCTCTGACAATGAATTTACAGCATCACTTTCTTATTGCCATGCCTGCTCTCCAGGACCCGATTTTTCGCCGTTCCGTGGTTTATATCTGCGAGTACAATGAAGACGGTGCTATGGGGATTATCATCAATAAACCGCTGGAAAACCTGCAGGTTGAAGGCATTCTCGACAAGCTTAAAATCACTGCGGAAGAACGGCTGCCGGAAATTCGCCTTGATAAACCGGTCATGCTCGGTGGGCCACTTGCAGAAGATCGTGGTTTTATCCTGCATACGCCGCCCGCGTTCTCTTCCAGTATTCGTATCTCGGACAACACCGTGATCACCACCTCCCGCGATGTGCTGGAGACGCTGGGCACCGCAAATCAGCCTTCCGAGGTACTGGTCGCGCTCGGTTACTCGTCATGGGAAAAAGGCCAGCTTGAGCAAGAGATCCTCGACAACGCCTGGCTGACGGCCCCAGCCGATATGAATATTCTGTTTAAGACCCCCATTGCCGATCGCTGGCGCGAAGCGGCGAAACTGATTGGCATTGATATTCTGACCATGCCTGGCGTTGCGGGGCACGCATAATGAGCGGAACGCTGCTGGCTTTCGATTTTGGCACCCGCAGTATTGGCGTCGCCGTTGGTCAACGCATCACCGGCACCGCCCGGCCGCTCACCGCCCTGAAGGCCAACGACGGCACGCCGGACTGGAGCCTTATCGAACGTCTGCTCAAAGAGTGGCAGCCGGATGAGGTGATTGTCGGTCTGCCGCTGAATATGGACGGAACCGAACAACCGCTCACCGCGCGCGCGCGTAAGTTCGCCAATAAAATTCACGGCCGCTTCGGTGCCTCAGTGAAACTGCACGACGAGCGTCTGAGCACCGTCGAGGCCCGAGCGGGCCTGTTTGAGCACGGTGGCTTCCGGGCGCTGAATAAGGGCAGCGTGGACTCAGCCTCAGCGGTCGTGATCCTCGAAAGCTACTTTGAACAGGGCTACTGATCCTGACCCGTTGCTCGTAAAGCGGGGATCTGTGCGCCACGCCGCTCTGCGGCTATAGCCTCCCCTGCGCGCACCGCCCGGCCCTGCTTTGCGCAAAATTTTGCATCCCCGCCTGCTGGCCGGTCTGAATAATACCGGGGAGCTGCCACGTTTTCCCCTCGCGGATCAAACTGGCGGCAGCGGGCGTATTCACCAGCAGTTCATAAAGCGCCACCCGTCCTCCCTGGGTGTCGGGCTCCAGCTTTTGCGCCAGCACCGCACGTAAACTCCCTGCCAGCTGGTTTCGCACCGGATCTTTCTCCTGCGCCGGAAAGGTATCCACCAGACGCTCAATCGCCTGGGCCGCGCCGCGCGTGTGCAGCGTCGCCAGCACCAGATGGCCGGTCTCAGCGGCGGTGAGTGCAAGGCGTATCGTTTCACTGTCGCGCAGCTCCCCGAGCAAAATAACGTCCGGGTCCTCGCGCAGCGCGCTGCGTAGTGCGCCGGCAAAGCTCTGGCTGTGCAGGCCGATCTCCCGCTGCTGGATCAGGCAGCGGGCGCTCTGGTAGACAAACTCCACCGGATCTTCGAGCGTCAATATATGGCCGTCGGTGTGGTGGTTGAGAAAATCGACCATTGCGGCAAGCGTGGTGGACTTCCCGCTTCCGGTCGCGCCGGTGACCAGAATCAGGCCATTGTCACTGGACAACAGCCCCGGGATCGCACCCGGTACGCCGAGAGTCGCAAGCTGCGGGCAGCTTCGCGGCAGCAGCCGCAGCGTCAGCGAAATGCCCTTCATCTGGGTAAAGGCGCTCCCGCGCAGCCGCTGATTGCCCGCCAGGGTCACGGCAAAATCGATATGCCCCTGCGCCCACCACGCCCCCTGCTGCTCGTCATTCAGCCACGCTTTTAGCAGGGCGCTGACGTCGGGAGGCGGAAACGGCGCAGGCTCAAGACGGCCTGCTCTGCGCCAGCGAGGCGGCGAATCACTGCACAGGTGTAGATCCGAGACGTTATGCTTTACAC
>JAFACP010000364.1 GCA_023425455.1 Pseudomonadota bacterium
ATCTTACTCACACTTCCCGCTGCCCACGCTGCACCACAACCCACCACCATCAGCACTGTTGCTGTGCAATTGTCCCCTCATTTGCGCCTCTGACAGTAACTTATTCCTAAAAAAAGGGCTTTTTTAATCATCTTATCGGTTCTGGCAGGAGTTTTGCAGATTCAGGTATGTGCTTTACCCCATCGCTTTTTTTTAAGGAGAGAAAAATGTTGAGTCTGCGTGCTGTGAATCAGTTTTACGGAAGCCAACATACGCTATGGAATGTGGATTTAGACCTGCCGCCCGGCCTGTGTACCGGCGTCGTCGGCCTGCCGGGTATGGGGAAAACCACGCTGATGAACTGCATTGCCGGCAACCTGCCGGTAGAAAGCGGCACCATCATCTGGCACGAGGCTGGCGCGCCGCCGCGCGATTTACTGAGCCAGCCGCCGGAGCAGCGCGTCCGCATGGGTATTAGCTACGTCCCGCAGGATCGACGAATCTTTTCGCAACTGACCATCGAGGAGAATCTGCATATCGCGATGCGGGCAACCGGTACGGGCGATCCGGCGGCGAAAAATGACGTGTACGATCTGTTTCCTCAGCTCTTTTCCCTGCGCCACGCCAGAGCAAATGGACTGTCACCGGACGACCAATATCAGCTGGCGCTGGCTAACGCGCTGGTGAGCCGCCCTCGGGTGCTGATTCTGGATGAACCGATGCTGGGCGCGGGCCACAGCGTGGCCCAGAAGCTGGGACAGCTGCTGATGCGCCTGAGCCGGGAGCTTGGGATGACAGTCTTACTGGCGGAGCAACAGCTCTCCTTTATCCGCCGGGTGGCGGACCGTTTCTGCGTGCTTTATCGCGGGCGAAACGTGGCCCAGGGCCACGTTAACGAACTGGACGAGAAACTTATCGCGCACTGGATGACGCTGGAAGCAAGACGCTGAGATCGAGATAGCGCCCGGTTTCAGCACCATCAACCTCGTCGGCGAGCCACGGGATCTCCCCGAGAAACGGCGCAGGCAGCACGCGTCTGAGGGTCTCCAGGTACGCCTGATGGCGCTTGCCCGGCGCGACCACGTCATTGGCAATCCATCCTGCCAGCGTTAATCCCGCCTGCTGAACCGCCTGTGCGGTTAACATGGCGTGGTTGATGCAGCCCAGCTTCACGCCGACGACAAGAATCACCGGTAGCTGCTCTGCTCGCACCCAGTCAGCAAAGGTCTGGGTCTCAGAAAGCGGCGTAAACCAGCCGCCGGCGCCTTCCACCAGCACCCACTCAGCCTGGCTTTCCAGCGTGCGTAATCCGGCCGAGAGGCGCGAGAATTCAATCGCCCGGCCTTCGTCAGCGCTGATGATATGCGGCGAGGTAGGCTCTGCAAAGGTGTAGGGATTCACCGCAGAATAGGCCAGCTCAAGCGTACTGTGGCGCGAAAGCGCCAGCGCGTCGGAATTGCGCAATCCTTCCGGCGTCATCTCACTGCCGGAAGCGACAGGCTTATACCCGGCGGTGATTTTTCCCTGCAGACGCGCCGCCTGCAGCAGCGCGGTACTGGCAACCGTCTTGCCAACTTCAGTGTCGGTTCCGGTCACGAAATAGCGTTCAGTCACGTTCAATAATTCCATGAAAGAGTTGATAGGTTAGCGGAAACATGCCCCGCTGTTGCGGCCAGGCCAGCTCCAGACGCTGCAGTTGTCTGCGGGTGAGCGGCTTTCTCTCGCGCCAGTCGTGTAAATGGGTTGCGCCAATCCCCTTGAGCGAGCGCATGGCACTGAGCGCGGTGTCAAACACCAGCGTGACGCGCTGCACAACACCGCGATAGCGCCAGTCGCCGTGCGCCAGCGCCACCTGTTCATAGGTCAAAAATCGGTTGGCATGCGGCTGTGCGTCCACCGCGCGCCAGGCCTGGTTCAGCTCCGGCAATGAGCTGTCCAGCAGCGTGGTGAACGCCACGCGTCCCCCCGGACGCGCCAGACGATAAAGCTCGCCTAACGCCTGGGTCAGGCTGCTGCACCACTGCACCGCCAGGTGGCTCCAGACCAGGTCAAACTGCGCGTCAGCCAGCGGGATAGCCTCGATATCGGCCAGCAGATAGCGGTCTGCCGACCGCTGCAGACGTGCCTCGTCAAGCATCTGCGGTGAGAGATCGATCGCCGTGACGTGGCTTCCTTTCTCACGCCAGTAACGGCTGTTGCTTCCCGGCCCGCAGCCGGCATCTAACACCTGCGGAAAGGGCGCTGCACCCAGCGCGGCGAGCAGCCCCTGCGCGCTGAGGCGCTGCAGCTCATCGTGGCGGGAGTAGCTCTGCGCCGCCCGGCCGAACGCGGCGGCAATCGCCTGCTTATTGACTGATGGCATGGAGCGCCTCCAGCAGCATCCCGATGTCCCGGGTCTCGTGCGCCGCGGTCAGGGTGAAGCGTAAACGCGCCGTGCCCGGCGGCACGGTCGGCGGGCGAATGGCCGTCGCCCATATTCCCCGCAGACGTAGCGCCTGCGCCAGCGCTAACGCCCGGGCGTTCTCCCCGACAATCACCGGCTGAATGGCGCTTTGCGCATCGGCACGCTGGAAAGGCAGGCTTTCCAGACCGTGGCGAAAGCAGCGTATATGTTCTGCCAGACGCTGACGGCGCGCGTCCCCCTCTTCGCTGCGGATCACCGCCAGCGACGCGGAGAGCGCCACGGCCTGCGCCGGCGGCATGCTGGTGCTGTAAATCAGATGTCGGGCGAACTGCAGCAGATAGTCGGCGACCTCATCGCTGCACAATATGGCGGCACCGCTGACGCCAAACCCTTTGCCAAACGTCACCACCAGCAGCTCCGGGCGCACATGTTGCTGATACGCGCTGCCGCGCCCTTCATCACCGGTCACCCCCGTGCCGTGGGCATCATCCACCAGCAGCCAGGCATGTTTCCGTCGCGCGGCCTCGTGCAACGCGCGCAGCGGCGCGCTGTCGCCGTCCATGCTGAACACCCCTTCGGTGACCACCAGCTGCAGGCCTGCACAGGGTTTGTCAAGCAGGGTGCTAACCTGGGCGGCATCGTTATGGGCAAAGCGCCGCAGCTGCGCCGGGCTAAGGCTGGCCGCCTCCAGCAGCGATGCATGGCTTAAGCGGTCAGCGACGATCCGATCCTCTTTGCCCATCAGCGCGGCAATCACCGCCTGGTTGGCGGCAAAGCCCGAGATAAACAGCAGCGCGCGCGGATAGCCGAGCCAGTCCGCCAGCTCCTCTTCCAGCGCCTGATGCGCCGACGTATAGCCGCTGACGTGACCAGAACCGCCGCTGCCCACGCCAAATTTCTCCGCCCCCTGTTGCCAGGCGCGGACGATGCGGGGGTGCTGGCTGAGGCCAAGATAATCATTGCTGGAGAAGTTGCAAAAGGTCTGCTCCCCACGCGTCAGAAAGCGCCCGGCGCCGTTTTCCACGGCATGACGAACCCGAAAAGCGTCCGCCGCCCGCCGCTCGTCAAGCGCGCGGGCGATACGTTGCTGCCACGTCATACGGCGGCCGCGTTATAGAACTGGTCGGTATCCGCGTTGATAATTTGCTGCTCCAGCTGCTGCTGTTGCTCGTTGTCGCCCGCCAGCACCGCCGTCTGGTGCGGGTTGAGCCCCAGCTTACGGAACAACTGGACATCTTTATCCTCTTCCGGGTTCGGCGTGGTCAGCAGTTTACAGCCGTAGAAAATCGAGTTGGCCCCGGCCATAAAGCACATCGCCTGCGTCTGCTCGCTCATCTGTTCGCGACCCGCGGAGAGACGCACAAACGAGGTGGGCATCATGATGCGCGCCACGGCAATGGTGCGGATAAAATCAAAGGCGTCCACATCGTCGTTATCGGCCAGCGGCGTGCCCTTCACCTTCACCAGCATGTTGATCGGTACGCTTTCCGGCGGCGTCGGCAGG
>JAFACP010000370.1 GCA_023425455.1 Pseudomonadota bacterium
AGCCTCATCAGGCCAGATGTGGCCGGTGGCGACCACGGCGAGGTCAAATTTTTCACCGAGCGGGCGGTTGTTCACCCAGAGCGTCACGCCATCCTCTGCGGCGTCGATATCGGTCACCCGCGATGACTCGCAGACCGTAATGT
Organism: Pseudomonadota bacterium; assembly: GCA_023425455.1. Taxonomy (GTDB): domain Bacteria; phylum Pseudomonadota; class Gammaproteobacteria; order Enterobacterales; family Enterobacteriaceae; genus Enterobacter. The sequence goes on from JAFACP010000370.1 coordinate 144, forward strand.
GAAAACCGCGCTCTTTTGCCTTCCCGGTCATGGCCAAAAAACGGTCGCGGAAGTATTCGCCCAGCAGAATACGCGGCAGGAACTGGCGATCGTGGAGTGTGGACTTCTCAACGCCATAGCGCGCAAGATGGGACTGCGGCTGCATCTGCAGCCACGCAAGGCAGGTGATAAAAATGGGCGGGATTTCGATACTGGCAATATTGGCCAGCATCAGCCGTGAATTCTCCCCGACACGATAAGGCATACCGACGCCGGCGACCGCTTCCTGTTCAAAAATGGTTATCGCCAGCGGGGTGCTGTTTTTAAGCAGAGAATAGAAGGTGTAAATCCCTGTCGGGCCAGAGCCGATAATTGCAATTTTCTTCACCAGTGACTTTCCTGCGTTTTCGGGGGGTGCCAAAAGCGTAGCAGGAGAGAGACCCGTTGATGGAGATAACAGGGAAAAAGAGAAGCAAGAAGAGGATTTGCACCATTTCAGAGCTGAAATGGTGCGTCCGAGTGGACTCGAACCACCGACCCCCACCATGTCAAGGTGGTGCTCTAACCAACTGAGCTACGGACGCAGAATGGTGCGTTCAATTGGACTCGAACCAACGACCCCCACCATGTCAAGGTGGTGCTCTAACCAACTGAGCTATGAACGCAACGTGTTGTCGGCGACAACGGGGACGAATATTAGCGGCACAGCCTCCATCAGGCAAGAGGGAAAATGCAATTTTCTCTCTGATTTCACGCGATTGCTCTATTACCGCGCAAAGTGAAGAGAAAGTAGCCGCCAGCAGGCGGCCACTGCGTATTTAACGTGCGGCGCGCTGCAAAATAATGGTTGAAGGCTGACGTTGCAGGAAGCGCATACGCAGCATCATCATAATCGCCGCTGACGTTAAGCCGATGATAAAGCCCACCCAGAAGCCAGCCGGCCCCATGCGTGCGACGACCAGATCGGTCAACGCGAGGATATACCCGCACGGCAGCCCCAGCACCCAGTAGGCAATAAACGTAATAAAGAAGATCGAGCGGGTGTCTTTGTATCCGCGCAGGATCCCGCTGCCAATAACCTGGATGGAGTCGGAGATCTGGTATATCGCCGCCAGCAGCATCAGGTGAGAGGCGAGGGCAACAACCTGCGGGTTGTCGTTATAGAGCAGGGCAATCTGTTCGCGCAGGGCGATGGTGAACAGCGCCGTACAGACAGCCATGCAGACGCCAACCCCCAGCCCGGTGCGGGCGGCGGTTTGCGCATCCAGCGTTGAACCTTGTCCCAGACGGAAGCCCACGCGGATAGTCACCCCGGCGGCAAGCGACATCGGCAATACGAACATCAGGGAGCTGAAGTTCAGCGCAATCTGGTGGCCGGCAACGTTGATGATGCCCAGCGGAGAGACCAGCAGCGCGACGACGGCAAACAGCGTCACCTCAAAAAACAGCGCCAGCGCGATAGGCAACCCCAGCTGTACAAGGCGCATCATGATGCGCCAGTCTGGTGTACTGAAGGATTGCGCATTGCGAATGTCGCGCATCGAGCGCGCATGCCTGACAAAGACGATCATACACAGGAACATCACCCAATAGACCGCAGCGGTCGCCACGCCGCAGCCCACGCCGCCCAGTTCCGGCATCCCGAACTGACCATAAATAAAGATGTAGTTCACCGGAATATTGACCAGCAGACCGATAAACCCCATGACCATGCCGGGGTTGGTTTTCGCCAGACCTTCACACTGGTTACGCGCCACCTGGAAGAAGAGATACCCCGGCACGCCCCAGAGCAGCGCGCGCAGATAACCTACGGCTTTGTCCGCCAGTGCCGGGTCAATATTGTGCATGGCGCGGATAATATGCCCGGCGTTCCACAGCACCACCATCACCAGCACGGAGACAAAACCGGCAAGCCAGAAGCCCTGACGGACCTGATGAGCAATACGCTCGCGACGTCCGGAGCCGTTTAGCTGGGCAATGACCGGCGTCAGGGCCAGCAGCAGACCGTGACCAAACAGAATGGCGGGGAGCCAGATTGAGGTCCCGATTGCCACGGCGGCCATATCGGTAGCGCTATAGCCACCCGCCATTACCGTATCCACAAATCCCATTGCGGTCTGGGCCACTTGCGCGATGATCACCGGTATAGCCAGTGCCAATAACTGACGCGCCTCATTCATGTACTTCTGCACGTGAACACCTTTGTATTGTTGTTATTTGAGAGACTAAAAAAGCCGCCGTTACTGGCAGCAAGAAGAAAAAGCAGGGGGATGCCAGCTATTGTAGCGGGGTTTAACTAATTATCTAGTGAAAAAATCGCCAGAAAATGCGCTCTGCTGGCAACCTGTTTTTCCAGCTGTTATTGTGATGGGATTAAACGGTGTCGCCACCGTACGAACAAACAGGAGTTGCAGGCATGTTTACTGGTATTGTGCAGGGCACCGCAAAACTGGTGTCAATTGATGAGAAACCTAATTTCCGCACCCATATTGTTGAGCTGCCGGAATATATGCTGGATGGCCTGGAAACCGGCGCATCCGTGGCCCATAACGGGTGTTGCCTGACGGTCACGGAGATTAACGGCAGCCAGATCAGCTTTGATTTAATGAAAGAAACGCTGCGTATTACCAACCTCGGTGAGCTGGCGGTCGGCGATACCGTAAACGTTGAGCGGGCGGCGAAATTCAGCGATGAAATTGGCGGGCATCTGATGTCCGGACATATCATGACTACCGCTGAGGTCGCAAAAATTGTCACCTCGGAAAATAACCGTCAAATCTGGTTTAAAGTGCAAGATCCGGCCTTAATGAAATACATCCTGTATAAAGGGTTTATTGGGATTGATGGTATTAGCCTGACGGTAGGTGAAGTTACCGCAACCCGTTTTTGCGTCCATTTAATTCCGGAAACGCTCCAGCGAACCACGCTTGGTGGCAAAAAACTGGGGCAGCGGGTGAATATCGAAATCGATCCGCAGACCCAGGCGGTGGTTGATACCGTTGAGCGGGTTCTGGCGGCAAAAGAGGCGGCAATAATTAAAGCCGCAGAAGAAGAATAAAAAAGGCCCCGGTTAACCGGGGCCTTTTTTAACGGGCGACCCGCAGGCCGTGTTCAATTCCACGGCTGAACACCACCTGCCAGAGCTGAATATCCCGCGCCCGGAAGGCGCCGGCGCAGGCATTCAGATAATAAGTGAACATCCGTTTGAATCGTTCGGAATAGTTGTCGGCGATATCTGGCCAGGCGGCGAGAAAACGCGAATGCCATGCCATCAGCGTGGTGTCATAATCTGCACCGAAGTTATGCCAGTCCTCCATCACAAAATGGCGCTCACTGGCATTCGCTATCTGGCGAACGGAAGGCAAACAGCCATTCGGAAAGATGTACTTATTGATCCACGGGTCGACATTGTTGTCCGTGCGCTTAGAGCCAATCGTGTGCAGCAGGAAAAGACCGTCAGGTTTTAAATTACGGTCCGCAACCTGAAAATAGGTGCTGTAATTTTTCGGCCCTACGTGCTCAAACATCCCCACGGAGACGATACGGTCAAACTGATCGTTGAGATCGCGGTAATCCTGCAGCCGAATGTCCACGTCCAGTCCCTGACAGCGTGCCTGCGCCATTCTCTGCTGCTCGGCAGAAATGGTCACGCCGACCACGCTGACGCCGTAGTGCTGCGCCATGAACCACGCCAGCCCACCCCAGCCACAGCCAATATCGAGGACGCGCATCCCTGGCTGCAGCTGCAGCTTCTCGGATATCAGGCGCAGCTTATCCTGCTGAGCCGCTTCCAGCGTGGAGGCCTCTTTCCAGTAAGCGCAGGAGTATTGCATTAAGGGGTCAAGCATGCGGCTGAACAGATCATTGCCGAGATCGTAATGTTCTTTCCCCACAATCCAGGCACGTTTTTTGCTCTGCAGGTTGAACAGCCGGGCTGAGGCCACGCGCAGGGTATCTTTCAGATGGTGAGGAAGCTGACTTTCCAGACCCGCGCGTAATACGCTGCTGAAAAACATATCCAGCCGTTCACACTCCCACCAGCCGTCCATATAACTTTCGCCGAGGCCCAGCGATCCCTCCTGCAGGACACGTTTAAAAAAATCGGGATGCTTAACCTGCGGATCGAAGGGGGAAGAACCATTGATCGTGATACCCGCCCGCCCTAACAGTTCACTGACGATCCGGGACCAGTTATCGTCCGGAACGCTGACTTCTTCTATACACGATGAACTCATAGCTTCTCCATCACCTTGCTGTGATCAGAACCTTCAAACAGCGTAGACGCTTTTTACGGTTTGTGAGAAATCTCACGGTATAAGGCCCGTGAGGCTAATATCCGACGTAGAACAGAGGAAGGGAGATAACCCTTGCCGAAAGGCCTTCCATGGTAAACCGGGAGCACTCCGGCTCCCGTTAACACTTAATATTTATCGTATTTATCGAACCAAATTTAGTATAGGCCTCAAAAATGGGTGATTCAATAGAAAATTCTTAGCAACCTAATCACTGAAAATTAACATAATTCCGTGCGCGACTAGGCGTGTGACGCTTCAGTCTGCGCACCATCATGTTGCCCGCGGTAGGCACGTGACTGCATACGGT
>JAFACP010000374.1 GCA_023425455.1 Pseudomonadota bacterium
GCCCTGGGCAGTGCCAGTGGCGACGCGCTGGCCAGCGCCATTCGCACCCGTTATCCGGTCGCGATGATCGATGAGTTTCAGGATACCGACCCGCAGCAGTACCGCATATTTCGCCGTATCTGGCGGCGGCAGCCTGACACGGCGCTGCTGCTGATTGGCGATCCCAAGCAGGCCATTTACGCCTTTCGCGGCGCCGATATTTTCACCTATATGAAGGCCCGTAGCGAAGTCAGCGCCCACTACACGCTGGACACCAACTGGCGCTCCTCTCCCGGGATGGTTGACGGCGTGAATACGCTGTTTAACCGGATGGAGACAGCGTTTATGTTCAGGGAGATCCCTTTTCAGCCGGTGAAGTCCGCGCCAAAGAACGCGGGGTTACGCTTTGAATTTAACGGGGTAACGCAACCGGCAATCAATTTCTGGCTGCTGGACGGTGAAGGCGCAGGCGTCGCTGACTATCAAAATGCCATGGCGCAACACTGTGCCGCGCAAATCCGCGACTGGCTCAGCGCCGGTGCACAGGGTGAGGCGCTGCTGTGGAAGGGGGAGCAATCAGCCCCGGTCCGGGCATCGGATATCACGGTGCTGGTGCGTAGCCGTCAGGAAGCGGCGCTGATCCGCGATGCGCTGACCTTGCTCAATATCCCCTCCGTTTACCTCTCGAATCGCGACAGCGTCTTTGACACGCTGGAAGCGCAAGAGATGCTGTGGCTGCTTCAGGCGGTGCTGACGCCGGAGCGGGAGAGCACCCTGCGCAGCGCGCTGGCAAGTTCAATGCTTGGGCTGAATGCGCGTGATATCGATGCGCTGAATAATGATGAGAGCGCGTGGGATCGGGTGGTCGAGGAGTTTGTCGCCTATCGCGAGCGCTGGCAAAAACGCGGGGTGATGGCGATGCTGCGCGAACTTATCGCCCGGCGACAGATTGCGGAGAATACCCTGGCGACGGCGGGGGGAGAGCGTCGCCTGACCGACATTCTGCATATCAGCGAGCTGTTGCAGGAGGCGGGCACCCAGCTGGAGAGTGAGCACGCACTGGTGCGCTGGCTGTCGCAGCAAATTGCCGATCCCAACAGCAATGCGTCCAGTCAGCAGATGCGTCTCGAAAGCGATCGGCATCTGGTGCAAATTGTCACGATCCACAAATCCAAAGGGCTGGAGTATCCGCTGGTCTGGCTGCCGTTTATCGCCAATTACCGGGTACAGGACCAGGCGTTTTACCACGACAGGGACTCCTTTGAAGCGGTGCTTGATCTCAGTCAGGCGGAAACCAGCGTCGAGCTGGCGGAAGCCGAACGGCTGGCGGAAGATTTGCGTCTGCTGTACGTGGCGCTGACCCGCTCTGTCTGGCACTGCAGCCTGGGCGTGGCACCGCTTTTCCGCCGTCGCGGCGAGAAAGCCGGAGAGAGCGATTTTCATTTGAGCGCGCTGGGGCGGCTCATTCAGCTGGGGGAACCCGCAGATGCGGCAGGGTTACGCCAGCGTCTTGAATCACTGTGCGCAGAGAATATTGCGCTAACCATCCCGACGCCGCCCGACGGTCATCGCTGGCAGATGCCGGCTCAGGAGCAACCTGAGCTGACGGCGCGCCAGATTGTCCGCCCTCTTACCGACGACTGGCGCGTCACCAGTTACTCCGGCCTGCAGCAGCACGGGCAGAGTATCGCTCAGGATCTGATGCCGAAACTGGATGTCGATGCCGCCGGGAGCGGTGAGGTGTCGCCCGAGCCGATGTTGACTCCGCATCACTTCCCGCGTGGCGCGTCACCGGGAACATTTTTGCACAGCCTGTTTGAAACGCTGGATTTCACCCAGCCGGTTTCGGATGAGTGGGTGCTGAAGATGCTGCAGGCGGGTGGCTATGACGCGCACTGGCAGCCGGTGCTTCGTGACTGGGTGAACGCGGTTTTACAGGTGCCGCTGACCGGGGACGGTATTTCGCTGTGCCAGCTGACGGCCAGTAATAAGCAGGTTGAGATGGAGTTTTACCTGCCCATCGCACGCCCGCTTAAGGCCGACGCGCTTGACGCACTGATCCGCGAATATGACCCGCTGTCTGCGGGCTGCCCGCCGCTCAACTTCCGTCAGGTTCAGGGAATGCTGAAAGGGTTTATTGACCTGGTGTTTCGCCATAATGGCCGCTACTACCTGCTGGATTACAAATCAAACTGGCTGGGGGAGGATAGCGGAGCCTATACCCGGGAGGCGATGTCCTCTGCCATGCAGATGCACCGTTATGATCTGCAGTATCAGCTCTATACCCTCGCGCTGCATCGCTATCTGCGCCACCGCATCGCGGATTACCGTTATGAGGCGCACTTTGGCGGTGTCATCTATCTGTTCTTACGCGGCGTGGATCCGGCTGAGCCTGGTTCAGGTATCTTTAGCACCCGTCCTGATCCGGTGCTGATTGAAAAAATGGACAATCTGTTTGCCGCAGGCACGGAGGTGGTGGCATGACAATGGCAGAATTATTGCTGGATGCGGTGAGTCAACGGGTGCTGCGGCAGCTGGACGTACAGTTTGCCCTGATGGTGGCCGGCGAGCAGCCTGCGGTGATGCTGGCGGCTGCGCTGCTCAGTAAAGAGACCGGTGAAGGGCATGTTTGTCTGCCCCTTTCACGGCTGACGGTTGATGACAACACGCCGCCGGTCCTGCAGGCCTGTTTCGCGTCGCTTGGCGATCCCGTTGACTGGCACAGCATATTATTCCACTCCGCCGCCGTCAGCGACGGAGAGCGGCAAACGCCGATCGTTCTGACGGGGGAGCGTTTATACCTCAACCGGCTGTGGCGAAATGAGCTGACGGTCGCCCGGTTCTTTAGCGAAACCCATGCTCCTCTCCCCTGTGACGAAGCGCAGCTCCGGCAAACGCTGGACGCCCTGTTTACAGCAGATGAAGAGATCGACTGGCAGAAAGTGGCGGCGGCGGTGGCGTTAACGCGGCGGATCTCGGTGATTTCGGGGGGGCCCGGAACCGGGAAAACGACCACGGTAGCGAAACTGCTCGCGGCGTTGATCCAGCTTTCTGGCGAGCAGAAATGCCGTATTCGTCTGGCGGCCCCAACCGGCAAAGCGGCGGCGCGCCTGACCGAGTCATTAGGCGGCGCGCTGCAAAAGCTGCCGCTCACCGCTTGCGCGCGCGCGCGTTTTCCTGATGAGGCCAGCACGCTGCACCGTCTACTCGGTGCTCAGCCCGGGAGCCAGCGTCTGCGATATCATGCCAGCAATCCACTGCATCTTGACGTGCTGGTCGTCGATGAAGCATCAATGATCGATCTGACCATGATGTCACGGCTGATTGACGCCCTGCCGCCTCACGCACGGGTTATTTTTCTTGGCGATCGCGACCAGCTCGCCTCCGTTGAGGCGGGGGCGGTGCTGGGGGATATCTGCACCTACGCCAGCCTTGGCTACACCCCGGAACGGGCTTCGGAGCTGTCGCGCCTGACCGGATGCCCGCTTGCCGGCAACGCCTCTCCGCTGGCAGGTGCGCTGCGCGATAGCCTGTGCCTGCTACAAAAAAGCTACCGCTTTGGCAGCGATTCCGGCATCGGTCAGCTGGCTTCGGCGGTCAACAACGGCGACCGTCATAACACCCGGGCGGTGTTTAACGCGGCGTTCGCGGATATCGATAAAAAGCCGCTGCACAGCCGGGACGACTACCAAACCATGCTGGATGATGCTGTAGAGGGCTATCAACGCTATCTGGAGTGCGTCCGGCTGCAGAGTACGCCGGAACAGACGATTGCCGCCTTTGGTGAATATCAGCTGCTGTGTGCCCTGAGAGAGGGGCCGTTCGGCGTCGCCGGTCTGAATGAGAGGCTGGAGCAGCTACTGGCGCAAAAGGGGCGTATTCAGCGGGTCGCCCACTCGCGCTGGTATGAAGGTCGCCCGGTGATGATTAGCCGTAACGACAGCGCGCTGGGCCTGTTTAACGGCGATATTGGCATTGCGCTCGATCGCGGGCAGGGGCTGCGCGTCTGGTTTTTGATGCCGGACAGCAGCGTAAAATCGGTGCAGCCGAGTCGTCTGCCGGAGCACGAAACCGCCTGGGCGATGACGGTCCACAAGTCGCAGGGTTCTGAATTCAATCACGTGGCGCTGATCCTGCCGACCCAGCTTTCGCCGGTGATCACCCGGGAGTTGATCTATACGGCGATCACCCGTGCGCGCCAGCGTCTGTCGCTGTATGCCGACGAACGGGTCCTGATGCAGGGGATTGCGGCGCGTACGGAGCGCCGAAGCGGATTAAGCGCACAGTTCGGGGCGCGCTGAAGGGCCCTCACCGGGGGTGAGGGCCTGAACTCAGCTCAGGTCAGCCATCAGCACTTTGGAGCGGCGCTGATAGTTGTACATCTGCTTTTTACTTTCCGGCAGCAAATCAATATCCACCGGCGTGAAGCCGCGCTCCTGGAACCAGTGAATGCTGCGGGTGGTCAGCACGAACAGTTTGCTTAAGCCTATCTGACGCGCCTGCGCCGCCACACGCTCAAGCAGCATTTCGCCGCGCGAGGAGCTGCGATAGTCGGGGTGTACCGCCACGCAGGCCATTTCACCGATCTTCTCTTCCGGGAAGGGATACAGCGCGGCGCAGGCAATGGTCAGGTTGTCGCGCTGGATGATGGTAAATTTATCAATCTCCATTTCCAGCTGCTCGCGTGAGCGGCGGACCAGAATACCTTGCTGTTCCAGCGGACGGATCAGTTCGAGGATCCCGCCGATATCATTAATGGTGGCGCGACGAACCTGCTCGGCGCTCTCCATGACAATCTGCGTACCAATACCGTCACGGGAGAAGAGCTCCTGCAAAAGCGCGCCATCTTCCTGATAGCTAATCAGGTGGCTGCGACGCACGCCGCTGCGGCAGGCTTTTACCGCTCCACGCAGAAAGCGCACGGTGCCGGAGTAGTAATCTTCTTTCTCTTCCAGCGCTTCCACGCGGGCCTGCGCTTCGTTGGGGAAGAGCTCTGGCACAATCACCCCCTCGTCATTGACAACGCCCTGGGACGAGCAGAAGCCAATCATTTTTTCCGCCTTCAGCTTGATGGCCAGCTGAGTCGCTATCTCTTCTGAGGTCAGATTGAAGCTTTCGCCGGTAACGGAGACCGCGACCGGCCCCATCAGCACGATGGCGCCGCTGTCGAGCTGGCGATGGATCGCCTCTTCGTCGATACGGCGAATACGGCCGCTGTGGCAGTAATCCACGCCGTCATCGACGCCCAGCGGCTGGGCGATAATAAAGTTTCCGCTCACCACGTTAATGTGCGCGCCCTGCAGCGGCGTATTGTTGAGGCTCATCGACAGGCGGGCGGTAATGTCCAGCTGCAGCAGCCCGGCGGCCTGTTTGACCAGCTCAAGCGTTTTCGCGTCAGTGACGCGGGTATGTTTGTGGTAAATCGGCTCATGGTGATGAGAGGCCAGGTTGGCATCGATTTGCGGACGTGCACCATACACCACGACCAGGCGGATGCCCAGGCTGTGCAGCAGGCCAATGTCATTGACAATACTGGAAAAGTTTTCATGCTCTATGGCTTCACCGCCGAGCATAATGACAAACGTTTTTCCCCGATGGGCATTGATATAGGGAACAGAATGGCGGAATCCCTGGACCAGTTCGGTTCTACGTTCCTTCACCATGACACAACCCTTAATGAATGTTTATTCGCAATTTGTGTATTTTTATTCGATTGTGGCCGCGCGCGCAAGCCTAAATTTTCTGCCGATCACAGAAATGGATAAGTAAAGCGTGCGTTAACGTATGATTGTTTACCCTTTTATTGATGACAGTTTATGCGCCATTCGTTAAAGTTTTCGGTCAATTTGGGCGTTTTACTTATCAAACAGTTTTCTTGCTCGGGAGAAGCATGTCGGGATCCAAATCAACAATAAGCCGCCGCCGCTTTTTACAGGGGGCCGGGGCGATGTGGTTGCTTAGCGTCAGCCAGGTTGGCCTTGCTGCTACCAGTCAGGTGGTGGCGGTGCGCGTCTGGCCGTCGTCGACTTATACGCGCGTGACGGTTGAGTCCAGCCGCGTGCTGAAATATAAGCAATTTGCGCTGAGTAATCCTGAGCGTGTCGTGGTTGATCTCGAAGGCGTTAACCTGAATTCGGTGCTGAAAGGGGTGGCGGCGCAGATCCGCGGCGACGATCCTTATATCAAATCCGCGCGGGTAGGGCAGTTTGATCCGCAGACCGTACGCATGGTGTTTGAGCTGAAGCAGAACGTCAAGCCGCAGCTGTTCGCGCTTGCGCCGGTGGCCGCCTTCAAAGAGCGTCTGGTGATGGATCTCTACCCGGCAAATGCGACAGACATTCAGGATCCGCTGCTGGCGCTGCTGGAAGACTACAACAAAGGCGATCTTGAACGTCAGGTACCGCCTGCGCAGAGTGGTCCTCAGCCGGGCAAAGCCGGACGCGATCGCCCGATTGTGATCATGCTTGATCCCGGGCACGGCGGGGAGGATTCCGGGGCGGTGGGTAAATACCACACCCGGGAAAAAGATGTGGTACTGCAAATTGCGCGTCGCCTGAAGGCCCTGATCGACAAAGAGGGCAATATGCGGGCCTACATGACGCGTAATGAAGATGTCTTTATTCCGCTTAAAGTGCGCGTGGCGAAAGCGCAAAAACAGCGTGCCGACCTGTTTGTCTCGATCCACGCCGATGCCTTTACCAGCCGCCAGCCGAGCGGTTCTTCGGTGTTTGCCCTGTCAACAAAAGGGGCGACCAGTACCGCTGCGAGATATCTGGCCGACACCCAGAACGCCTCGGATCTTATCGGCGGCGTGAGCAAAAGCGGAGACCGCTACGTCGATCACACCATGTTCGATATGGTGCAGTCGCTGACCATCACCGACAGCCTGAAGTTTGGTAAAGCGGTACTCGGTAAGCTGGGGCACATCAATAAGCTGCATAAAAACAGCGTTGAGCAGGCCGGTTTTGCGGTACTGAAAGCGCCGGACATTCCCTCTATTCTGGTTGAAACCGCGTTTATCAGTAATGTGGAAGAGGAACGAAAGCTTAAAACAGCGAAGTTTCAGCAGGAGGTCGCGGAGTCGATTCTCGCGGGGATTCGGGCCTATTTCTCTGATGGCGCTACGCTGGCAAGACGCGGGTAGCGTGGCATGAGCCGGGTAAACGCCCGGCGATTTCACAAACGACAGATAAAAAAAAACACCCTTGAGGGTGTTTATCTTTTAAGACGTGTTGGTTGCGGGGGCCGGATTTGAACCGACGACCTTCGGGTTATGAGCCCGACGAGCTACCAGGCTGCTCCACCCCGCGTCCGTCTT
>JAFACP010000447.1 GCA_023425455.1 Pseudomonadota bacterium
CATCTCTCCAGGCCCCTGCACGCCGTCTGAATCGGGTATCTCGCTGGAGGTTATTCGTCATTACGCCGGCAGCGTGCCGATTCTGGGCGTCTGCCTGGGGCATCAGGCGATAGGTCAGGTATTTGGCGCCGCTATCGTGCGCGCCGCAAAAGTGATGCACGGTAAAACCTCACCGGTCACCCATACGGGAAAAGGGGTCTTTGCCGGGTTAAACAATCCGCTGACCGTTACGCGCTACCACTCGCTGGTGATTGATCCGCCGTCGCTGCCCGACTGCTTTGAGATCACCGCGTGGAGTGATACCCGGGAAATCATGGGGATCCGCCACCGGGAATGGGATCTCGAAGGGGTGCAGTTCCATCCGGAGAGCATTCTCAGCGAGCAGGGTCACCAACTGCTGGCGAATTTCCTCCATCGCTGAATATCTGTTGCCTTGCTGTGATTTTTTATGCATATTTTGTGATTATATTTTCACAATCAATGTGACATAAAATGGATGGGCATGACATGGCAACTGAACAAACCGCAATTACCCGCGCGACATTTGATGAAGTAATTCTGCCGATTTATGCACCGGCTGAGTTTATCCCGGTAAAAGGAAAAGGCAGCCGGGTCTGGGATCAGCAGGGTAAAGAGTATGTGGATTTTGCGGGAGGCATTGCGGTCACCGCGCTGGGTCATTGTCATCCTGCGCTGGTGGAGGCGCTGAAAACGCAGGGTGAAACCCTCTGGCATACCAGTAACGTTTTTACCAACGAACCGACGTTGCGTCTGGGGCGCAAGATCATCGACGCCACCTTTGCCGAGCGCGTACTGTTTATGAACTCCGGCACCGAAGCCAACGAAACCGCCTTTAAGCTGGCACGCTTCTACGCATCGACCCGTCATAGTCCGTATAAAAGCAAAATTATCGCTTTCCATAATGCGTTCCACGGTCGCTCCCTGTTTACCGTCTCCGTGGGTGGGCAGCCGAAGTACTCCGACGGCTTTGGTCCAAAACCGGCCGATATTATCCACGTACCGTTTAACGATCTGCACGCGGTGAAAGCGGTTATGGACGATCACACCTGCGCGGTGGTTGTTGAGCCTGTTCAGGGTGAAGGCGGCGTCACGTCGGCCACGCCAGAGTTTCTGCAAGGGCTGCGCGCGCTGTGTGATGAGCATCAGGCGCTGCTGGTGTTTGATGAAGTGCAGAGCGGAATGGGGCGTACCGGCGATCTCTTCGCCTATATGCACTACGGCGTGACCCCCGATATTCTGACCAGCGCCAAAGCGCTCGGCGGCGGCTTCCCGGTCAGCGCGGTACTGACCACTCAGGATATCGCTTCCGCGTTCCACGTGGGGTCGCACGGCTCCACCTACGGCGGCAACCCGCTGGCCTGCGCCGTTGCGGGCGCGGCGTTCGATATCATCAACACCCCGGAGGTTCTGCGCGGCGTGAGCGAGAAGCGCGAGCTGTTCGTGAAACATCTGCAGCAGATTGATGACCAGTACGATGTGTTTAGTGAGATCCGCGGCATGGGGCTGTTGATTGGTGCTGAGCTAAAACCGCAGTACAAAGGTCGGGCGCGCGATTTCCTGCATGCTGCGGCGCGTGAAGGGGTTATGGTGCTGAATGCCGGGCCTGACGTGATGCGTTTTGCGCCGTCTCTGGTGGTGGAAGAGAGAGATATTGCCGAAGGGTTAACCCGTTTTGCTGCGGCGGTGAAGCAGATCGTTCAGGGGTAAATCGTCCGTCGGGCGCGGCGTTACGCCGCTGTCCGTTTTAACACGCGGGTTAACCATATCCCGTGATGCGGCCGCTGACGCCATGCTACCGACGAAATGGTGTGCATGGTGCTCAGGTGGCCGAGAATGCGCTGCAGATGCTGTTCCAGGGTGCTCATCGGGCCGTGCGTCAGCGTTTCCGGCGCCTCAAGGATATTGGCATCTCCCGACTCACCCGGCGCGTCATACTCCAGGCGCTGCTGACAGCGCTGAAGCGCAATTTCACATGACTGCAGATAACGCTGCGCCAGATCCGGCGTCAGCATCGTATGTTCGCGCGCCAGCGTCGTCATCGCATTAATGTGCTCGACGATAAACTGGCTGTGTGTGACCCACAGCTTCATGTCAGCCAGATAGCGCGAGTTAAAGCCCGGCTCCAGCATCGCCTGGTTGAGCGAGTTAAACAGGGCGTTGTGCGCCTGGTTGACCTTCATTCGCTGATAGGCCAGCGGGGAGGGTTGCGGATCGTCACTCAGAATTAAGCGGATTGCCTGCTGATCGGCCTCCAGCGCATCGTGGGCGTTCTGCCTGAGCAGCCCGCTCTGCCACTGCGGCCACAGCCAGACCATGCCGCCAAAGGCAATCAGACAGCCAATCAGCGTATCGACCAGCCTCGCCACGATAAATTGTTCGCCGTTAAGCGTCAGTAGCTGCAGGGTGTACACCGCTGTGACCGTAAAGCCTACCATCGCCCAGCCGTAATTTTTACGAATGATCAGGTAGCTCACGATGGTTATCGCCAGCATACCCAATAGGGTATAGCCCTGCGGCACGTGGAAGTGCAGCGTCACGCCGGCGATAATCAGCCCGGCGACGGTGCCTGCCGCCCGGTGCAGAATGCGCACTCGCGTCGCCCCGTAACCGTTCTGGGTGACAAACAGGATGGTCATTAAGATCCAGTAAGGCTTGGGGAGATGCAGCGCCATTCCCGTCAGGCTGGCAATACTCAGCATCACGCTGATGCGCGCGGCGTTGCGCAGGGCGGCGGATTTGAGTGACAGATAGCTTTTGAGCGCCGGCAGAAGCGGCAGACGCTTTTGTTTATCGGCCATCAGATCGCGGGGATAGAGCGGTCGTTGCGTACGCAGCACGCGCGCAATACGGCTGAAGTGCCATGCTGCAAACTGGCCGACAGGGTTATCGGGGTGCTGGCGGGCAATTTTCTCCAGTGCGCCGAGCGGGGTCTCCATGCTAAAGCGCGTGGGGTAACGGTGATAAAGAATATCGTCGGCCAGCACGCGCAGGCGTGCCGCAACCGTCTGTGCATTCCAGCGGATCACCGCTTCCGCGTGGCTTTGCCCGACCAGCTTTTGCACCTCCTGCGGATGATGCAGGCTGACGGAAATATGCTCCTGCAGATCCAGACCAACCTGAAACGTGCGCAACAGGCGCTTGTAATCATGATTTTTATTGGCGGCGAGCATATGCAGCTGCTGGTAGCACTGACCGATAAGATCGACCACCTTTTGCTGACGCGTCAACAGCGGCGGCAGCGATTTCTCGGGGTCCGTATGCTGGGTCAGAAGGGTGTACTTGGCTTCACAATAGTCCGCCAGCTGCAGGTAGAGCAGGCTAAGTGACTCCCGCAGCGGCTGTTCGCGCCAGAGCCAGAACCAGAACCAGTTAAATACCCCGTACCACAACGTACCCAGCGCGTAGATCAGCAGCGGCTCCCAGACCGGCATGTTGCCCGCGAGGCTGAGGGTGAAGATGGCGGCGATAAGTGAGGCGGGAAGCAGCCTGGCGTGCAGGGCGCTGATTTCCGCCGTAACGCCAAGCGTCATCGCCAGTACGGTTAAAATCAACGGCAGAGGAATATCGCGGGCAAGCAGCAGTTGTACCGCGAGGCTGCAGCCAGCGAACAGCGAGCCGCCGATAATCAGACGTTTGAAAAAGCGTTTATGCGGGGTATCCAGACCGGCGATATTGCAGCAGGCGGGTACCAGAGAAAACAGCAGGCCCTGCTGCAGGTGTCCGAAGATCAGCCCGACAGCAACGGGCAGGCACAGCACCAGCGTTTGCCTCAGTGCGTAGTTCACTTCCGGGTGATAAATCAGCCTGCGCCACATGGGGAGTAGAGACAAAAACGGCGTGACACCTTGCGATGGCACGCCGTTTGACCGGAATTAACGGGTTCCGTAAACCACGATGGTTTTACCGTGGGCGGAGATAAGATTCTGGTCTTCCAGCATTTTCAGGATACGGCCCACTGTCTCACGGGAGCAACCGACGATCTGACCAATTTCCTGACGAGTGATTTTAATTTGCATGCCGTCAGGGTGGGTCATGGCGTCTGGCTGTTTCGCCAGATTCAGCAGCGTCTGGGCGATACGGCCGGTTACGTCCAGGAAAGCCAGGTTACCCACTTTCTCAGACGTGACCTGCAGACGACGCGCCATCTGCGAAGAAAGACGCATCAGGATGTCAGGGTTAACCTGAATCAGCTGACGGAATTTCTTGTAGGAGATTTCAGCCACTTCACAAGCTGTCTTCGCTCGAACCCAGGCGCTGCGTTCCTGACCTTCTTCAAACAGGCCCAGTTCACCGATGAAATCGCCCTGGTTCAGATAAGAAAGGATCATTTCTTTCCCTTCTTCATCTTTGATCAGCACTGCCACCGAGCCTTTGACGATGTAATACAACGTCTCCGCTTTTTCACCCTGGTGAATCAGCGTGCTCTTTGATGGGTACTTATGAATGTGGCAATGAGACAAGAACCATTCGAGAGTCGGGTCTGTTTGCGGTTTGCCAAGCAC
>JAFACP010000458.1 GCA_023425455.1 Pseudomonadota bacterium
GCCATCAGTGACGGAATGACGGGGAGCCTGCACCGCCTGAACCATGCCATTCATCTGCTGTGTGCGGCAACCTGGCTTGGTGGGTTACTGCCGCTCCTGTTCTGTATGCGTCTGGCGAAAGGCCGCAGGCGTAGCGCGGCTATTTATACCATGATGCGTTTTTCTCGTATTGGGCACTACGCCGTCGCTGGCGTGTTGTTAACCGGGGCTGGCAACGTGCTTTTTATTTCCGGGCTTTCGGCTCCGTGGCATTCTGCTTACGGACAGCTCCTGGTGGTAAAATGTGCGCTGGTGGCAATGATGGTGGCAATTGCGCTGACGAACCGGTATTTTCTGGTGCCACGCTTTCGCCCGGAGGCCGGGTGGGAACAACAGATTTTTATCAGGATGACACAGGCTGAGGTGGTACTTGGTGCACTGGTGCTGGCTGCGGTCAGTCTGTTCGCAACCTGGGAGCCCTTCTGACAAGGTAACCGATATGAACAAGACACTACTTTCACTCCTACTGCTGGCCTGCACGGGCAGCGCTCTGGCGGCGCCGCAGGTGATTACCGTCAGCCGTTTTGAGGTGGGAAAAGAGAAATGGGCCTTCAACCGCGAAGAGGTAATGTTGACCTGCCGTCCAGGGCATGCGCTGTATGCCATTAATCCCAGCACGCTGGTGCAGTATCCGCTGAACGATGTGGCGCAAAAGCAGGTTGAGAGCGGTAAAAGCAACGGTCAGCCAATCGCGGTGATCCAGATAGACGATCCGCAAAAGCCGGGGCAAAAAATGAGTCTGGCACCGTTTTTGGAACGCGCCAGCAAGCTTTGCTAGGCGCCGGAATATGCATAAAAAAAACCGCAGATACGCTTATGAGTGCTGCGGTTTTTTGTTCTGGCTGATGCTCAGGCGTTTTTTTTCTGACCACTTTTGCTGCGGACTGGAAAAGCTGACGCCGTCATCTATTCTTAAAGGGCAAGGCGATTTAGCCTGCATTAATGCCAACTTTTAGCGCACGGCTCTCTCCCAAGAGCCATTTCCCTGGACCGAATACAGGAATCGTATTCGGTCTCTTTTTATGTACCTTATAAATCATCTTGTTACAAGGCCATATCCGAATTCATCTGCATCGGTACAGTCAGTGCACCTCCGTTATACCAGAATATATTCGCTTTTGCTCGTCTCTCGTGCGTTTTCGTGGCCTGGCGACGCTTCCCGGCCTGGATGCGGGAGCAGGGCAGGGTATCCACGACAACGGCTCTCATCTGCTGAGAAAGAACGGAAGGTGAGTTGTCAGATCAGATCGAATCTGGCATTTAGTAAAGCGAACAGCAGAACAGCGCAGGTCAGATTAAGGCACACTACAAAACGGCTGGATACATTCATCATATTCCCTCATAAAAATGCTCCGCAAGATTAATAGAAAAACGAAACACGGTAACCTACTAATAAAAGGTGTTACCGTGGTGAATAAATAGCTATTATTCTCGTTTGTCTACTGGCAGCTCAGGAACTCTACCTTGTTTCTGCCGGTATTTTTTGCGCAATACAGGGCTTTGTCCGCTCTGGTGTAAATATCATCGACATGCTTGTCGCTGTCACTTATTGCAGTGAATCCAATACTGGCAGTAAAGGTTATGGTTTCATTATAATAGTGAATCACAATTTCGCTGATTAACTCTCTTATTGCATTGTAGAAATTCGATGCGGATGAAGATGATAGGTCTGAAGAGGTGATTAAAGCAAACTCTTCACCACCTATCCTGGCGAAAAAGTAACTTTGAGGGATCGTATTGACAATCTGCTTTGATATCTCTTTCAATACGACATCGCCGGCATCATGCCCATATTTATCATTAAGCTGTTTAAAACGGTCGACATCCATTATGCCGAAATAAAATACCTGTTTGTCGTTTTTATATGCATGCATTTTTTCGTAGATAAATTTATTAAATTCCCGGCGATTAGGTATATCGGTTAAGTAGTCGGTAGAGGCGATTTTTTGCATCTCCATGATTTGCAGATGTAATGAGATGTTGAGCGCGATCCAGTTAGCCAGGCATTGCAGTTTTACCGCCTGCATTTCAGTGTAGTGATGCTTACCTGCGTGCCCGACATTTAATGTGCCGATGCAGGTGTTGGCAACCAGAAGAGGGGCATCAGGTTTGTAAGCCATGTTCTGACAGCATTCGACAGTCGATTTCATGTGATTTGCTCAGGTCGTCACAGATCATCAGTTTTTTGTTTTTATAGGCTCTGCCGACAAAAGAGTTATCGACGGGAACCATAAAATTAAGCGGGATAGCCTGGTTGCCAGAGAGGGATTATAACTCTAACTGTTGGGTATCGGCCTTAATAGTCAGACTGACTCTGTCCGCATAGAATAAGACGTTGATCCACTCAGCAAAGGTGTTCAGCACCGTCTGCAGAGACTGCGCTTCCGAGAGCTTTTGAATAAAAGCCGCAGGCAGCGTTAAGGTATAATTCCCGTCATTCCCGGCAAGTAATTCCTGCGGGTCATATTCTCTTTCATAATCCATAAGAACATCCGTTAAACGGGGGGCCAGGTCTGTTTTACACATCTGCGCAGGCTGAGGGCTGCGCCATTTGTTGCATTCAGTGTAGCACTTACCCTGTCTGGCATGATTTTTTTGTAGGGTTTTCAATGGTTTTTTAAGTGAAATTACAAGCACAAATGAGTATCAGGGGGTATTTGCACTGGCAAAATGGTGACGGGTGAACGCATTCGCTGGGTCTGCAGACGCAAACTGGCAGGGTTTTCTCCCTGTCACGCCCGGGAGACGGCGTAACAGGGGGAACGCGCGCGGTCCGGTCTTCCGGTTGTCGCCCGTGTTGATAGTCTTAAAGTTAAAAGCGGGCCGTCACTGAGGCTTCTATCTCATCAAGCAGTTCGAAACGGCGACGATATTCGGCGCGCTTCTTACTGGCAATCTCTTCAGGCGATTTACGCTCCAGCTTTAACGGAAGCTGCCAGCGGAAGGATGACTGCTTTTTCCCGTCAATTGACGCCCAGAACTCATCATAGCTGGCATGGAAATGGCGGCCTTTACTTAACCGATACCGCAGGGCGCGAAAAACATGCCCCTCATCGCTGACGGCAAAGATGGCATTAATGTTCGACTGTGTCGCGAGCTGCATAACCACCTCCATCAGTATCCGTTTCGGAAACAGTCCGTGGCAGGCGCGGGTCGCGAGTTTAATGGTATCGCGCGACACGCTACGGCGCGGCCCTTGCAGACCACCAATCAGCAGCACTGGTAGACCATTCTCGCGCGCCACCGAGAAGGTCAGGCTGGCGAGCAGCGTGTTTTCATTGTCGCGCAGCCACAATGTGCTCTCGCCTTCGCGCTCAGCCTTGCCGGCAGAGGAGGCGTTGACGGTATAACACACCTCATTTTTGGCATGAAACGAGACGATGAGTTGCTCCTGCGGATCGGTCAGCGCGCGGCGCAGCGCGCTATCTTTCAGCGAATCCAGCCACTGGTAGTGATTAATAATGGCCTCGGAACGGTCGTGGGCATTGAGACCGCGCATCAGATACTGACGATGGGTCTTACTCGGTAACGTGATCTGCGAGGTCAGCAGTCTGTCAAAATCATCACGGCGCGACAGGGCATCCAGCATGCGCTGTGTTGACGACCAAAAAAGGAGAGAGCGCAGCAGGAATTTCAGTCGATAATCGCGCTTTGTCCAGATGGGGCCTGGAACCAGCGTCCCTTTAACCAGATCGGCAATGACATGAGTACGATGCGTATCTGCCACATCGGTTTGCAGGTGGGTATTTGACACGGGGCGAGCTCTCCATTTTTTTCAGCGCTTATTTTAAAGAGCGCGAGAACACGAATTAAGAGCGCGAAGCACTTTATTTTCATTTGGTTTACTCTTTGTTTGGGTTTGTGAAGAGCGAAATAACAAGACGGGGTAGGGGATGACTTCGCAGACGCAGCTATACTTGTCAATGGAGGAGCTATGTATCAGCGCATTGCAGGTGAAGTATGGCGACATATTTGGGTTGTCGGCGATATCCATGGCTGTTATCAATGCCTTATGGATGAGCTGCAGCGTCGCCAGTTTATGCCAGAGCGTGATTTGCTTATCTCGGTTGGCGATATTATTGACCGCGGGCCGGACAGCGTTAAATGTTTGCAGCTGCTGCATCAAAACTGGTTCCGCGCGGTCCGTGGCAATCACGAGCAAATGGCACTCGACAGCATAAAAAATAATGATTTCGCACTCTGGACGTTAAACGGGGGAATGTGGTTCACCCGACTTGAGCCTGAACAACAGAAATTAGCGCTTACTCTTCTGGAGGAATGCAGGGCCTTACCGCATATTATTGAAATAACCTGTCAAAATGGGCTGAATATTATCGCCCATGCGGATTATCCTGCAGCGGAATATGGATGGAATACACCCGTCAATGCGCAACGCGTATTGTGGGACCGCGAGCGTCTGACGGGGTTTATGATCGGCAAAGGGACAGGAATTGAGGGGGCCGATCACTTCTGGTTCGGTCATACTCCGGTCGATAAACGTTATGATTTTAACAACCTGCACTATATCGATACCGGGGCGGTTTTTGGCGGGTTTTTGACGCTGGTTCAGTTACAGTAATAAATAACCCGCCTTCGGGCGGGTTCTCTTCAGGTCAGGCAAGACGCATGACCCAGGCATCGGTATTACGATCGTAGTGCTCACGGTAAAGAACAGAGTGTTCGCCATCAAGAATCGCCGGGACGCTGGTGTCGGCATCCCAGGCATCCAGTTGCATACACAGGTCGGGGTCGGATTTGCAGGGGATGCTTAACGTTCGATCGCCCTGCGTCTCGCCGCGCAATTCCGCGTCGTCAATTTCAAAAGCGCCAATACGCACGCTGGTTTTGGTCATGATGCTCTCCGGGTTTAGGTTAAGACTCTGGTATGACCAGTAAGGTCATCCATTTTTTAGCCTAGACAAGGCACGCCAGTTCGCCAGTAAAAAAATGCGCTTTTTTAGTCGCCGAGAACGTTACCGGTAAACAGACGGCCGTCGCGTACCAGCTCTCGCGGGTAACTGTTTTTCAGTCTTGAACCGACTTTCTTTGCCATTCCAAGCGGATAGCCCTGATAGGTGACGATCGTCTCATCCTGCTGCGGCACCTCTTGTGGATAGACATCACGACCGCGATACCACTCTTCAGCCTGCTGGTGGTTCAGGGCAAAGGTATTGTGCTCACCCGCGAGGGCAATGACCGCCTCGTGCTGCCAGCGATAGCCTTTGTTGTGCACTTCAGCCAGACGAACACCCATTCGCGAGAAACGGACTTTGCCAATCAGGGCTTCAATACTGGCGGGAAAAAGCCAGATCTCTTTGTCGCGCATCCAGAGATGCAGGTTATCGTCCCACAAAAGCCCGACTTTACGGGCCGCGGCCTCGACCTGCGCAGCCTCACGACCACGCAGAGGGGAGAAGGGAAATGAGCCCACTTTGAAGGTCGGGGCGGGAAGCGGTGCGACTGCCCGGGTTTTACGCAGACGCGCAACAAAGAAACCCTCGCAATCATAAATTTGCGGGAAAACATGCAGGAACCCTTCCGGGGTGATGGCCTCCTGCGCAGAAGCAAAGAGCGTATCCAGCGGCAAAAACTCCACGGCATCCGGGTAGTGGGCTTTCAGCCACAGGCAGACCTCTTCGTTCTCGTCACGGTTTAAGGTACAGGTGGAGTAAACCAGCGTACCGCCGGGCCGCAAGGCGTGAAAGGCGCTGGCGATCAGCTCGCGTTGAGTGGCGGCAATATCAAGATTGCTCTGCACTGACCAGTTTTTTAAGGCATCCGGATCCTTGCGCACCACACCTTCTCCCGAGCAGGGGGCATCCAGCAGTATTGCATCAAACGCTTCCGGTAACGCGGCGCCAAACACCCGACCGTCGAAGTGAGTCAGCGCCACGTTGCGGATGCCGCAGCGGCTAATATTGGCATGTAACACTTTGACCCGGCTGGCCGAAAACTCATTGGCGAGGATCGCACCGCGATTTTCCATACGTGAGGCAATCTGGGTGGTTTTTGAACCGGGGGCCGCGGCAACGTCCATCACCCGTTCCGGTTGATTGCCGTCCGCGAACAGCGCCGCGACCGGCAGCATAGAACTGGCTTCCTGAATATAAAACAGGCCACTCAGGTGTTCGGCTGTGCTGCCAAGCGGCAGTGCATCTTCATCATCACGCTCGATCCAGAAACCTTCGTCGCACCAGGGAACCGGGGTGAGTTGCCAGCGATAGGGCGACACCAGCGCCAGAAAATCGCTGACGCTAATCTTCAGCGTATTGACGCGAATACTGCGACGCAGCGGGCGCTGGCAGGCAGCGACAAAGTCGTCAAAAGCGAGATGAGAGGGGAGCACCTCGCGCATCTGCGCAAGGAATTGTTCAGGAAGATATACGGAGTTTTGAGCCACGGGCACACCACAGGGAAACATTCAGGCGCGCAGTGTAACATAAAGGCTCCGGTGCGTTGACACCGGAGCCATGCGGTTAACGCGGCAGGGCCGTACCCCATTCGCGCCACTCTTTGGGTTCACTCTCGAGCAGCAGGAAGTGTTTACCCGCCTGCGCTTTCGGCGCCAGTGGGGTACCCGGCGGGGTGGCGAAAGCGATACCGCCACGAATGAACTGGTTGAACGTACCGGTTTTCACCACCCCACCCGTCAGGCCAAAGTCCAGCGAATAGCCGGACGCCAGCCAGAATACCGAGTTATTGCGCACCAGGTGCTGATAGCGCTCGCTGATGCGCAGCGCGACCATTACCCGGTCTGAGAGGGTGCCCAGCGTCAGACCCGTCACCGTACCTACTTCTATACCCCGGAACAACACCGGCGTGCCGATGCCCAGTGAGCCCGCTTCCGGCACCTCGACCACAATGCTCAGGCCATCAAGATAGCGGGAGTCGGTGATGGTTGCCTCCTGCAGCTCAAAATCGCGGCGTGCGTTACCCCGCCCGGGTTCGACGTTAATATAGGGCTGCAGCAGGGTGTCGAGGTGTTCAACACCGGCTGCCGATATTTGCGGCGTGATCACCGAGAAGCGCGTGCCCGTGCGGGCGAAGGTCTGCATATATTCCGGATAGAGCACAGCGGTGGCCTGCACTTCATTACGCGCGGTGATAAGCGTCAGCTTCTGGATCTGCCCGATATCAATCCCCAGATAGCGGATGGGCATGCCTTCAGCCAGCTTGCCGGCATCAAAGGCGTGCAGGGTGATCTGCCCGCCGACCGCACGTGCCGCGGTTTCAGACGGGTAAAGAATGCGCTTATCGCCTTTGCGTAAACTGGCGCTGGCGCCGCTGAGATTATCAAAGCTGATTGCCCCACGCAGGGCGCGGGAGAGCGGCGAGGCCTGAACCGTTAATCCGCTACCGTTAAGCTGAACTTTGGCCCCCCCTTCCGCCCAGAACACGCTGTTTGCGGTTAATAGCTTGCGATATTCCGGCTTAATATGCAGTTCGATGTCGAAGGCATCGGCCCGTGGGCGAACGGTAATCACTTCCCCAACCTCAAACTTACGATAAAGCACCACTGAACCGGCCTGAACATCCGGTAGGGTTTCGGCGCTCAGGGTAAGCGTGGTGGTCGGCAAATCGCTGAGGCTGTTTTCAATCGCCTTGTCGAGGTTCGCATACAGCGGGTAGTTTTCGCGCAACGCCCCTTTTTCACCCGGTAAAACGCGAATACCGCCATTCACCCACTCGCTGGCGCTGGCGCCGAGAAACTCCACGCCATCGAGGCCGACCTTGACGTCGACACGGCTGTTAACCACAAATTTGCTGTCAGCGTGCAGCAGATCGCGATACTGCGGGTCAATGGCGACAGAGAAAGTGACCCCTTTTTCTGATAAGTTGCGTTCCAGAACCTGGCCCACCTGGACGCCGTGCAGTATCAGGGGCTGACCGGCTTCTATACCGTAGCTCTCCGGCGCGTTGAGCGTCAGGGTGACAACACCGGGCTTCTGCAGCAGCGCTTTGTCTGCTGGCGCGACCACAAAGCTGTTGACCGCCGCGCCGCCGCCAGGAATGAGCTCAAAAGTATTGCCGGTCAGCAAACTGCTGATGCTGGCATCGCTCAGGGACAATCTGGGACTGCGCATCTCAATGCGGGTTTTCTCCCGCAGCAGGTCGACCACGCTTGGGTCAACGGTCATCTCGCCGCTGACCGAGCCGCCTGGATTGAGGGTCATTTTCGTCAACTGTCCAACCTGCAGCCCCTGATACATCAGCGGTGTTGAACCTGCTTTTAACCCTTTCGCATTCGGCAGCGCCAGCGTAACAATCACACCGCGCTGGCTGTGCGCCAGGTCGGCATACAGCCCGAAGGTATCGTCAGCACTGGCGGGACTGGAGTTATCCGGCGAATCAAAGGCAATGGCGCCATTTACCAGCGCCGCCAGACTCTCAAGTCTCACCTTCGCGCCGCTGAGGCTGAGATCCGCATCCACGCCGGAGACGTTCCAGAAACGACTGCCTTTTTTCACCAGACTGGTGAAACGGCGTTCAATCAGCACATCAATGGTGACGCCCTGTTTATTAGGGTTAATCGTGTAGTCATAAACGCGTCCCACCGGGATTTTGCGGAAGTAGACCAGCGAACCGCTGTTCAACGACCCGAGATCCGGTGCCTGCAGATGGATCATCAAATCGCCGTTATTGAGGCGATATTTGGGCTGAGTGTCCAGCGCGGTGAAGTGATCTTCAGGCTCGCCTTTGCCGGGCATCATACCGATGTAGTTACCGCCGACAAGCGCAACAAGACCTGAAACGCCCGCCAGGGAGGCTTTGGGCGTGACCAGCCAGAATTGCGTTTCGCTGCGCAGCGCATCCTTCATGTCTGATTTAATACTGGCGCGAACCTGAATTTTGTTCAGGTCTTTCCCGAGGGTGATGTCCTGAACGGTACCGACCTCCACGCCCTGGAAGCGGACAGGGGTGCGCCCGGCGACAATGCCGTCAGCGGACTGGAAATCAATCGTGATGGTGTTGCCGCGATCTTCATAACTCGTCCAGATAAGCCAGCCTGCAATCATCAGCGCGATGACAGGCAGCAACCAGAATGGCGAAATGCGGCGTTTTGTTTTAATTCTCGCTTCAGTCGTCGAAGCGGGCGTTTCCTGACTCATGTGCATCCCAAAGTAAGCGGCTATCCAGCCATTCCACTGCAAGAATAGTCAATATCACCGCAGAGCCGAAATAAAAAGCTGCGGGTCCCATTGTAAAAGCAAGTAACTGGTCGCGATTAATCAGCGACATCATCAGCGAAATCACGAACAGATCCAACATCGACCAGCGACCAATCCAGGTGACGAAGCGTAGCAGCAGAATGCGCGTCCGTAGACCTTGTTCGCATTTTAGATGAATGCTGATAAGCAGCGTAAACATCACCACCACTTTGGTAAAAGGCACCAGAATACTGGCGATAAAAACGATCCCGGCGACGGCGACATTGCTGTGAGCAAGGGAGATGATGCCGGACAGAATGGTATCTTCCTGGCGGCCGCCGTTAACGTAAATGATGGAGATGGGCAGCACGTTGGCGGGTAACAGCAGCACCATCGAGGCAATCAGCGCCGCCCAACACTTCTGCAGGCTGTTATTACGCCTCAGCCGTAACGGGATATGGCAACGCGGGCAGCGTCCCCGGCTATCGGGCAGCCCGGTGTAGTGGCAGCCCAGACACACACGCAGGTTTTCATTTGGTTGCAACGCCGGGCGTTGAGGATAAAACCGCTCCCAGAGCTGTTCAACGTTGAGGTGGATAAGGGTCAGAATACTCAGCAGTACCAGCGAAACAAAGGCCACCAGGCCAATACCGGGCTGTAAAAACGCATAATCCTGCACCTTGATGGAGGCGACGCCAACCCCGACCAGGTAGATATCCAGCATCACCCACTCTTTGAGTTTATCGAGCATCAGCAGCACCGGGCGCAGGTTCATGCCGAGAATGTTGCCGAACCACAGGTAAGCGATGGCGGCAACCAGCACCAGCGGCGCGCCGACGGTACAAAACAGCACCATCGCCGCGGTGATAGGATCGCCTTGCCGGGTCATCTGCCAGATCCCCTGTAACACGTTCGCGTCAATGCGTACGCCAAGCAGGTAGAGTTTCAGCAGCGGTTCGCTCCAGGCAAACGGCATCAGCAGCAGCATCGTGACGGCCATCGCCGCAAGCCGCGTTAGCGACCAGTCGCGGCCATCGCGGACTTTTGCATTGCAGCGGGGGCAAAAGGCGCGCTGATGCGATTTCATCTTCGGCAACACAAAAAGCGTATCGCACTGAGGGCAACGCTGATAATGTTCGCGAGGCAGCACATCGCCTATGGCGTGAATGGTGATCTTTTTTGTCGGCGTAATTTGGGGTGTTTTTAAGGCCATCAGTCGCGCACAGAAAAGTATTGTTGAAGGTTATAGTAACTCATGTACGGATTCATCTTGAGCATGAGCGCATTTAATGCTTATTTTAATAGGCTGTGCAGTTTTTTTGTAAGACAACCAAGTGATTCAATAATGAACAAAACAGAATTCTACGCGGATCTCAACCGCGATTTCCAGGCATTGATGGCAGGTGAAACCAGCTTCTTAGCGACTCTGGCGAATACAAGCGCATTACTCTTTGAACGACTCTCTGATGTGAACTGGGCCGGTTTTTACCTTCTGGAAGGTGACACGCTGGTGCTGGGGCCTTTCCAGGGGAAGATTGCCTGCGTGCGCATTCCCGTTGGCCGTGGCGTGTGCGGTACCGCTGTCGCGACAAATCAGGTGCAACGAGTCGAAGATGTTCACGCCTTTGACGGGCATATCGCCTGCGATGCGTCCAGTAACGCGGAAATCGTGCTGCCGCTGGTGGTGAAAAATCAGATTATTGGCGTTCTGGACATCGACAGCACGGTCTTTAGTCGCTTTACCATCGAGGACGAGCAAGGCCTGCGTGCGCTGGTGGCACATCTGGAAAATGTGCTGGCCGCGACCGATTATCAAAGATTCTTTGCGAGCGTCGCAGGATAATCAACGGATAACGTAGCATTTACTG
>JAFACP010000066.1 GCA_023425455.1 Pseudomonadota bacterium
CCACTATATCGGTGATCTGGTACAGCGTACCGAGGTTGAGTTGCTGAAAACGCCGAACCTGGGTAAAAAATCTCTTACTGAGATTAAAGACGTGCTGGCTTCACGTGGTCTGTCTCTGGGCATGCGCCTGGAAAACTGGCCACCGGCAAGCATTGCTGACGAGTAACCGGATCACAGGTTAAGGTTTTACTGAGAAGGATAAGGTCATGCGCCATCGTAAGAGTGGTCGTCAACTGAACCGCAACAGCAGCCATCGCCAGGCTATGTTCCGCAACATGGCAGGTTCACTGGTTCGTCATGAAATCATCAAGACGACCCTGCCTAAAGCGAAAGAGCTGCGTCGCGTAGTTGAGCCGCTGATTACTCTTGCCAAGACTGACAGCGTTGCTAATCGTCGTCTGGCATTCGCCCGCACTCGTGATAACGAGATCGTGGCAAAACTGTTTAACGAGCTGGGCCCGCGTTTCGCGAGCCGTGCCGGTGGTCACACTCGTATTCTGAAGTGTGGCTTCCGCGCAGGCGACAACGCTCCGATGGCTTACATCGAGCTGGTTGATCGTTCTGAGTCGAAAGCAGAAGCTGCTGCAGAGTAATCTGCAGTAACGTAAAAAAACCCGCCCAGGCGGGTTTTTTTATATCCGCTGAATCCCCATTTATCTACAATGCCTGTATCTTTTCTGTTCATCTCGCGGAGTTCATGATGTGGTTGCTCGATCAGTGGGCAGAACGCCATATTAGCGATGCCCAAATGAAAGGTGAGTTTGACAACCTTGCTGGCAGCGGGGCGCCCATACAGCTGGAGGATGACTCACATATCGCGCCAGAATTACGGGCCGGTTACCGCTTACTTAAAAATGCGGGTTGTTTACCGCCTGAACTTGAGCAGCGCAAAGCGGCCATTGAACTTGCCGATTTGCTGAAGGGAATTCGCCAGGATGACCCTCAGTATGACGCATTGAGCCGTCAGCTCGCGCTACTTGAACTTAAATTGCGACAGGCGGGGATGAAAACAGATTTTTTGCACGGTGAATATGGTGACAGGCTGATGCGAAAAATCGATAAGGAGTGATCATGTACCGAATTGGGGAACTGGCAAAGCTTGCGAACGTCACGCCTGATACGATCCGCTATTACGAAAAACAGCAAATGATCGATCATGAAGTACGTACCGAAGGTGGGTTTCGTCTTTACTCGGACAATGACTTGCAGCGTCTTCGTTTTATCCGCTATGCGAGACAGCTTGGCTTCACGCTGGATTCGATCCGTGAACTCTTGTCGATCCGTATCGATCCTGAGCATCACACCTGTCAGGAATCTAAAAGCATTGTGCAGGCCAGACTGGATGAAGTTGAAGCGCGTATTCACGAGCTGCAGAGTATGCAGCGTTCACTGCAGCGTTTAAATGATGCATGCTGCGGAACCGCACACAGCAGTATTTATTGTTCTATACTGGAAGCCCTTGAGCAGGGAGCCAGTGGGGAAAAGCAGGCGTGCTGATGGTTTATGCCTGTGTGACACTCTGTATGAGTCAAATCTTTTTCAGGAGACATGATGAGCCGTTATCAACACACGAAGGGCCAAATTCAGGACAATGCCATTGAGGCTCTGCTTCACGACCCGCTTTTCAGACAGCGCGTTGAGAAGAATAAAAAGGGAAAAGGAAGTTATCTGCGTAAAGGCAAGCATGCAAAACGGGGTAACTGGGAGGCCAGTGGCAAGCAAGCGAATCGCTTATTTACCACTGGCCTTCCTGCTTTTAGTAACTCATCAAGAGCGGTTATTTTGCTCTTTTAACAGGTCACGAATTTCAGTCAGTAAGACTTCTTCTTTTGTCGGTCCCGGAGGGGCTGACGGCTCTTCTTTTTTACGGTTCAGCTTATTGATGAGCTTTATGGCCATAAAAATAGCAAAGGCAACAATCACGAAATCAAATACGTTCTGAATGAATACGCCATAATGCATCACCACGGCCGGGAGATCCCCCTGAGCCGCCCGAAGCGTCACGGCGAACTGTTTGAAGTCAATTCCACCGATAAGCAGTCCAAGTGGCGGCATAATAATGTCGGCGACTAATGATGAAACGATCTTACCGAACGCCGCACCAATAATGACACCCACAGCCAAATCCACCACATTTCCGCGCATCGCAAATTCGCGAAACTCTTTAATAAAACTCATTACGTTCTCCTTGTGCCAGCTGACGGTTATAAGTTTAACAAATGATTAGCTAATTTCCACGGACGATAAATAATCGTTATGAAAATTAAAAACATATTAATTAGAGGGGTAATGATTGAGGTGCTCTTTTACAAGCACCTAACTTATCAGAGGAAGAACGGACTTGGCTGGAATAAACGTTCGACGTCGGTAATAAACTTTTTATCGGTAAGGAACATGATCACATGGTCCCCTTGCTCAATGCGCAAATTATCATTGGCGATCATGACATCATTGCCGCGAACGACCGCCCCGATGATCGTACCCGGTGGCAGCTTAATTTCATCGATAGCCCTGCCGACGACACGCGAAGTGGTCTCATCGCCATGTGCAACCGCTTCTATTGCTTCCGCAACACCACGACGCAGCGATGAAACACCGACAATATCTGCCTTACGGACGTGGCTGAGCAGGGCGGAAATGGTGGCTTGCTGCGGAGAAATAGCAATATCAATGACGCTGCCCTGAACGAGGTCGACGTAGGCACGACGCTGGATAAGCACCATGACTTTCTTTGCTCCCATGCGTTTGGCCAGCATGGCGGACATGATGTTCGCCTCATCGTCATTGGTCACGGCAATAAAGAGATCGACCTGATCGATATGTTCCTCGGCCAGCAGTTCTTGATCCGATGCGTCGCCATAAAACACGATCGTGTTCTGTAATTTTTCCGCAAGCTCCGAGGCGCGCTGTTGATCGCGCTCGATCAACTTCACGCTGTAGTCCTTCTCCAGCCTGCGCGCCAGGCCAGCGCCGATATTCCCGCCACCGACCAGCATAATGCGTTTATACGGTTTTTCGAGACGCTGAAGTTCACTCATTACGGCGCGAATGTGCTGAGATGCAGCAATAAAGAACACTTCGTCACCGGCCTCCACGATAGTCGAGCCCTGCGGGCGAATCGGTCGGTCATGACGGAAAATAGCGGCGACGCGGGTGTCGATATGCGGCATATGTTCACGCATTGTGGACAGCGCATTGCCGATTAATGGGCCACCATAATAGGCCTTCACCACTGCGAGGCTGACTTTCCCCTCGGCAAAGTTAACGACCTGCAATGCTCCGGGATATTCAATAAGACGGTAGATACTGTCGATAACCAGCTGTTCAGGCGCGATGAGATGGTCGATTGGCACTGCGTCGGAACTAAACAGTTTCTCCGCATCCCGGACATAGTCCGGAGAGCGGATGCGCGCGATTCGGTTCGGGGTATTAAACAGCGAATAGGCCACCTGACAAGCAACCATATTGGTTTCATCAGAACTGGTTACGGCGACCAGCATATCTGCATCGTCGGCACCGGCCTCGCGGAGGACGCGCGGATGCGAACCGTGGCCCTGCACCACGCGAAGGTCAAATTTGTCCTGCAACACACGCAGTCGATCGCCATTGGTGTCTACAATCGTGATGTCGTTGTTCTCACCGACCAGATTTTCCGCCAGCGTCCCACCAACCTGTCCTGCGCCCAGAATGATAATTTTCATCTCTCGTGACCTGTTCTCAACATCACTGTTTGATTAGCTTAGCGTAAAAGAAGCCATCACCTTCTTCCGCGCCAGGCAGGTTCTGTTTTCCCGGTTGTTCCGGTGTACCTGTATCGCACAGTGCGGCATCAGGGGTACGCTTGAGGAAGGCGGCAATCTGCTGGCTGTTTTCTTCCGGTAGTACGGAACAGGTCGCATAGACCAGCGTTCCGCCAGGTTTCAGATGCGGCCAGATGGCATCAAGAATTTCAGATTGCAGCTGTGCAAGTTCCTGAATATCGCGATCGCGACGTAGCCACTTGATGTCCGGATGACGGCGTATAACGCCGGTTGCTGAACAAGGTGCATCCAGCAGGATACGATCGAAGCGGGTTTCACCGCACCACTCTGCAGGCTTGCGTCCGTCGCCCTGTTTAACCTGTGCCTTCATCCCTAAACGTTTCAGGTTGTCGTACACGCGAGAAAGACGCTGCTCGTCTACGTCGACAGCCATGACGTTAGCCTGCGGGGCAACTTCCAGAATGTGCGTTGTCTTACCGCCAGGTGCGGCGCAAAGATCGAGGATCTGCTCGCCGTTTTTTGGCTCGAGCCATGTCATACATCCCTGCGCCGAGGCATCCTGTACGGTCACCCAACCTTCATCAAAACCGGGTAATGTATGTACTGGCGCCGGGGAAGCTAAACGCACCGCATCAGGCAAGGCTTCATGTGTGAAGCCGCTCATTCCGGCCTCTTCCAGCAAAGCCAGCCAGGCGTCCCGGGTATGATGGTTGCGGTTGACGCGTAACCACATTGGTGGACGTTGGTTATTGGCCTCTGCAATGGTTTGCCACTGTTGCGGGTAGGCTTTTTTAAGGCGCCTGAGAAGCCACTCAGGGTGCAGGAAACGCGTTTCGCTCTGAGCAAACTCAGCCAGCAGAACGTCCTGTTGTCGTTGAAACTGGCGCAATACGCCGTTGATTAGCCCTTTTAGCTGAGGGCGCTTAATCGCAACGGCGCCTTCTACCGTTTCAGCCAGCGCAGCGTGAGGTGGGATACGGGTATAAAGCAGCTGATAGAAGCCCACCATGATCAAATAGTGGACGGTACGCTGTTTCCCCGTCATCGGGCGCGACATCAGCTTATTAATCAGCCACTCAAGCTGGGACAGGGTGCGCAGAACACCGAAGCACAGCTCCTGAAGCAGTGCTTTATCTTTGTCGGACACTTTTTGCTGAAGCGGTGGCAGGACATTGCTTAATGACTGGCCTTGCTCAACCACTTGTTCCACGGCCTGCGCCGCGAGACTACGAAGATTTTGTTTTTTCATAACCGTAAAAATAAAAATGCCCGGAAACACCGGGCCTTAAGAGTACATTTGCTCAGGCAAGACGATTGCCAGGAATAAACCATTCGCGACGGGAATTTAACAGATCCTGTGCGCTCATTGCTTTCTTACCTGCAGGTTGCAGTGATTCAAGGTTTAATATCCCTTCTGCAGTGGCGACCTGGATACCCTGTTTGTTCGCGTCGACAATCGTTCCGGGCTCAGCCGTCACTGGAGTATTAATGACCGACGCTTTCCAGACTTTTACCGGTTGCTCATCAATCATCATCCAGCTCATCGGCCATGGGTTAAAGGCGCGGATACAGCGTTCGAGTTGAGCGGCTGGCAACGACCAGTTGAGCTTCGCCTCTTCTTTGCTCAATTTCTCGGCATAGGTGACCAGGGCTTCATCCTGAACCTCTGGCTGCGCTGTATTATTAGCAAGCTGTTGTAGCGTGGTGATAAGCCCCTCGGGGCCAAGTTCTGCCAGTTTATCGTACAAGGATGCGCTGGTATCTTCTGCGGTAATGGGACAAGACAGTTTGTAGAGCATGTTGCCCGTGTCTAAGCCTGTGTCCATCTGCATGATGGTGACGCCTGTTTCAGCATCGCCCGCCCACAGGGAGCGCTGAATAGGTGCCGCACCGCGCCAGCGAGGCAACAGTGAACCGTGAACGTTGATACATCCCAGACGCGGCATATCGAGCACGGCTTTTGGCAGAATTAAGCCATATGCCACAACGACCATCACGTCGGCATTGAGATCGGCAACGCATTGCTGATTTTCCTGAGGGCGCAGGGACGCTGGCTGAAAAACAGGTAGCCCGTGCGCTTCTGCCAGTACTTTTACCGGGCTCGGCATGAGCTTTTTGCCGCGACCGGCGGGGCGGTCTGGTTGGGTAAACACGCCAACAACCTGATGTCCGGAAGATAACAGCGCGTCAAGATGACGCGCTGCAAAATCTGGGGTTCCCGCGAAGATAATACGTAGTGGTGTAGACACGTTATTCCTTGTCTCCGGGAGGACGTTATGCGCGGGAGCGCAAACGATCCAGTTTCTCAACTTTCTGACGAATACGCTGTTGTTTCAGCGGAGAGAGGTAGTCGATAAACAGTTTACCAACCAGGTGATCCATCTCATGTTGAATACAAATTGCCAGCAGGTCGTCGGCTTCAAGTTCAAACGGATTACCGTCACGATCGAGCGCGCGAATTTTCACTTTTTCCGCTCGTGGTACTAAAGCACGCTGTTCCGGAATGGACAGACAACCTTCCTCGATACCCGTTTCACCACTCTGCTCAAGCAGTTCAGGATTGATCAGGACAAGACGGCCATCGCGATTTTCAGACACATCAATCACGATGATACGTTTGTGAATATCCACCTGGGTTGCCGCAAGGCCAATACCCTCTTCGGCGTACATGGTATCAAACATATCATCGACGATACGCTGAATGTCTGCATTCACTTCTTTTACCGGTTCAGCGACGATGCGAAGGCGCTCGTCCGGAATATGTAACACTTGCAAAACTGCCATAAATTTCCAGAGTCGTGTTCAGGAGTTGATAACAATATTACCTCTATTCTAGACAAATCCCCTATCGATTGACAGCATCAGTGACCAATCGCAAAGATTGCGGAGACTGCTTGTGGCAGGGAAAAGGATGACGTCTACAGAGATATGGTTAAGGCTTATCAACATTGGTTCATTATGCGGCGATACCATGCTGCACATCGCGTTGCGTTTGCTTCAGCAGACGGCAATTGATCCCGACTCCGCCAGAGCGGCTGGGTTATCCGCAAAGCATGTCGGGCGATTCTTTGCATTAAAGGCGTGTGAGCTTGAACGTAGCCTGGCCTGGCTTGAACAATCTGGTCATCACCTGCTGCCTGCGGATCATCCTCTTTTCCCCTCGCTGCTGCGTATGATCCCCGATTATCCCGGTGCGCTATTTGTGAAGGGAAATATTGCTGCGCTCAATAGTTTGCAACTTGCTGTTGTCGGTAGCCGGGCACCGTCATGGTATGGCGAACGATGGGGAAAGATCTTGTCCGAGCAACTGTCACGCAGCGGTTTTACCGTAACCAGCGGGCTGGCTTGTGGCATTGACGGTATTGCTCACCACGCGGCGCTTTCCGTAAAAGGACGCAGTATTGCCGTGTTGGGTAATGGCTTGTTTAGTCTCTATCCTCGCAGACACCAAACTCTTGCGAAACAGATCCTTGAGTACGACGGTGCGCTCGTTTCCGAGTTTTCGCTGGCAA
Source organism: Pseudomonadota bacterium (assembly GCA_023425455.1). Lineage (GTDB taxonomy): Bacteria > Pseudomonadota > Gammaproteobacteria > Enterobacterales > Enterobacteriaceae > Enterobacter. Next base: position 7,274 of record JAFACP010000066.1, read on the forward strand.
CACCACCAAGACCCGCTCATTTTCCACGTCGCAACCGAATTATCAGTGGGCTGAGTAAGGGCGTTCTTGTCGTGGAGGCGGCACTGCGCAGCGGTTCGCTTGTGACGGCCAGATGTGCACTTGAGCAAGGGCGAGAAGTGTTTGCGCTTCCCGGCCCAATCGGTAATCCAGGATGTGAGGGACCGCACTGGCTCATCAAGCAGGGAGCAACGCCAGTGACCTGTATAGAGGACATTCTTGAAAATTTGCAATATGGGCTGCACTGGCTGCCGGAGGATCCCGAAAAGCGACATTATTCATCAGATCAGGAGGAGGTGGCATTGCCATTTCCCAAGCTCCTGGCTAACGTAGGAGATGAGGTAACACCTGTTGACGTTGTCGCTGAACGTGCCGGCCAACCTGTGCCAGTAACGGTAGCACAGCTACTTGAACTGGAGTTAGCAGGGTGGATCGCAGCTGTACCCGGCGGCTATGTCCGATTGAGGAGGGCAAGCCATGTTCGACGTACTGATGTATTTGTTTGAAACTTACATCCACAACGAAGCAGAAATGCGCGTGGATCAGGACAAATTGACACGGGATCTTACCGATGCGGGATTTGAGCGGGAAGATATTTATAATGCGTTGATGTGGCTGGAAAAGCTGGCTGATTATCAGGAAGGCCTTGCCGAACCGATGCAGCTTGCTTCCGATCCATTATCTGTACGTATTTATACGGCTGAAGAGTGTGACAGGCTGGATGCCAACTGCCGGGGGTTCATTTTATTCCTTGAGCAGATTCAGGTGCTAAACCTCGAAACGCGAGAAATGGTGATAGAGCGTGTCATGGCGCTGGATGCGGCGGAATTCGAACTGGAAGACCTCAAATGGGTGATCCTGATGGTTCTGTTTAATATTCCTGGTTGTGAAAATGCCTATCAACAAATGGAAGAATTACTCTTTGAAGTGAATGAAGGTATGCTGCACTAATCCAATGTGCAGCACCAAGAGTTGTTATGGCCAAATCAGCACTATTCACGGTGCATAAAAACGAGCCCTGTCCACAGTGCGGGGCTGAACTTGTCATTCGGACCGGGAAACACGGTCCGTTTCTCGGTTGTTCACACTATCCGGAATGCGATTATGTCCGTCCCCTGAAAAATCAGGCGGATGGACATATCGTCAAAGTTCTGGAGGGGCAGCTTTGCCCTCGTTGTGGTAGCGAATTAGTCCTGCGACAGGGCCGTTTCGGAATGTTTATTGGATGCAGCCACTATCCAGAATGTGAACATACAGAACAAATTGATAAGCCGGATGAGACGGCAATTGCCTGTCCTCAGTGTCAGCGTGGTCAGTTGGTGCAGCGACGTTCCCGTTTCGGTAAGACCTTCCATTCATGCGATCGCTATCCTGAATGTCAGTTCGTAATCAATTTTAAACCTGTAGCGGGCGTCTGCGCGCACTGCGACTACCCGCTGCTGATCGAAAAGAAAACGGCGCAAGGCATTAGGCATTTCTGCGCCAGTAAACAATGTGGAAAGCCGGTTTCGGCGGATCAATAAAGTGAATAATAACCTGCCATCAGGCTCCATTGCGCAAGCGGTGGACGTGCTGAAAAATGAAGAAGTCATCGCCTATCCAACAGAAGCGGTATTCGGGGTCGGTTGCGATCCAGACAGTGAATTAGCGGTCAACCGCTTACTGACACTCAAACAGAGACCGGTCGACAAGGGGCTAATTTTGATTGCTGCGAGCTACGAGCAACTTAAGCCTTATATTGATGACTCAATGCTGACCCCGGCACAACGCGAAACCATATTCTCTGCCTGGCCAGGGCCTGTTACGTTTGTCTTCCCTGCACTGCCGACGACACCGCGCTGGCTGACCGGGCGCTTTGATTCACTTGCCGTCCGTGTAACCAATCATCCGCTGGTGGTGGAATTGTGCCTGGCGTTTGGCAAACCGCTGGTCTCGACCAGCGCTAACCTGACGGGGCAGCCGCCGTGCCGCACCACTGAAGAGGTGGCAGCGCAGTTCGGGACGGATTTTCCGGTTGCTGCCGGTGAAACAGGAGGGCGTATGAATCCGTCGGAGATCCGCGACGCTTTGACCGGCGAACGTTTTCGCCAGGGGTAATGAATGGAAAACTATGCCGTTTTTGGTAATCCGATAGCGCACAGCAAGTCGCCTTTTATCCATCAGCAATTTGCGGAACAGCTGCAGATAGTGCATCCCTATGGTCGCGTGTTGGCACCGATCGATGCATTTATACCAACGTTGAATGCGTTTTTCTCCGCTGGCGGTAAAGGTGCGAATGTGACGGTACCTTTTAAAGAAGAAGCTTTCGAACGTGCGGATGAACTCACCGAGCGAGCTTCTCTTGCCGGCGCAGTGAATACGCTTAAGCTCCTTGAAGATGGTCGACTGCTGGGTGATAACACCGACGGAATTGGCTTACTCAGCGATCTGGAAAGACTGGCCTTTATCAAACCTGGCTTTCGGGTATTACTGATTGGGGCGGGCGGAGCATCCCGCGGCGTTATATTGCCTCTCTTATCCCTGGATTGTGCCGTAACGATTACCAATCGTACTTTTACAAAGGCACAAACGCTGGCGGCTTTATTCGCACATACCGGAAGTGTCAATGCTGTGGCGCTTGATAAGCTAACCGGTCACGAGTTCGATCTCATTATTAATGCCACTTCCAGTGGTATTGGGGGGGAAGTCCCCGCGATCCCTGCCTCTCTGGTAAGTTCCCATATCTATGTCTACGACATGTTTTATCAGAAAGGGAAAACGCCTTTCCTGAGCTGGTGTGAACAGCATGGCGCGAAACATCTGGCTGATGGTTTAGGTATGCTGGTGGGGCAGGCTGCCCATGCGGTACTGCTCTGGCATGGCGTGTTGCCCGCGGTTGAACCGGTGATTGAAAGGCTGAAACAGGATCTGACAGCATGAATCAGGCCATTCACTTCCCGGACAGGGAGAACTGGGATGAGAGCCGGCAGATTGTCAGCTTCCCGGTACTGGTCCATGGAATGCAACTGACCTGTGCGATCACCGGTGAAACGCTGCTGCGTCGCTTTGGCGGTTCGGATCCCCTGACGGTGTTTTGTGAGAATCGCTGGGATCTGGAAGAGGAGGCCAGCGATTTAATCCGCGATCAGCAGGAAGACGATCAGGGCTGGGTCTGGCTCTCCTGAGCCAGATAATCATCCTTCCATTTCACATAGTTGTTTGCCGAATATTTTAATCCTTCACGTTCTGCCTCTTTCAGGGGGCGGATCTGTTTAACCGGACTTCCTAAATAGAGATAACCGCTTTCAAGGCGTTTGTTTTGTGGGACCAGGCTTCCGGCACCAATCATGACATCATCTTCCACCACGACACTGTCGAGCAATATCGAACCCATTCCGACGAGCACCCGGTTCCCTATCGTGCAGCCGTGAAGCATAACTTTATGGCCGATGGTGACATCCTCGCCGACGATCAGCGGATTGCCTTGTGGGTTATAGGCCGATTTGTGGGTAACATGCAGAACGCTGCCGTCCTGAATGTTAGTACGCGCACCAATGTCGACATAGTTAACATCTCCCCTGATTGCTACCAGAGGCCAGATGCTGACATCGTTAGCCATTCGGACATCACCAATCACCACGCTACTGGCATCGATCATCACACGATCGCCTTTTTGGGGGAATTGATCCTTATAAGGACGTAATACTGCAGACATATCTACCTCGTCAGATGAGCGCTATACAGAAGACTTTGATCATATTATTGGATCGTCGCAAGGCAAAATGCGTCAAATATTAAGCATATTGGGTGGGATTTCAGCGAAAAGAACGGAAAATCAACAGTCAGAAAAAAAGATCTAAAAAATGCTTGTGCTAAAAACTGGGATCCCTATAATGCGCCTCCATCGACACGGCGGATGTGAATCACTTCACACAAACAGCCGGTTCGGTTGAAGAGAAAAATTCTGAAATTCAGGGTTGACTCTGAAAGAGGAAAGCGTAATATACGCCACC
>JAFACP010000079.1 GCA_023425455.1 Pseudomonadota bacterium
GCTCAGCAGGTAACGGTAGCTGTCGCCGTCAGCGACAAACTCCAGCCGGTGAGTGATACAGGCGGGGGCGTCTTCCGCGTGATGTGACACGAACAGCAGCTGCGTTTCCCCTTCGCCAATCAGCACATCCACAAAACGGCGGATCAGCTGGCGATTCAGCGGATCCAGCCCCTGGAGTGGTTCATCGAGTATCAGCAGCGTCGGGTGTTTTACCAGCGCGCGGACAATCAACGCCAGCCGTTGCTGCCCCCATGACAGGCTGTGAAACGGCGCGTCAGCGACCCGGTTATCCATGCCCAGAATATCCAGCCACTGTTGCGCCAGCTTGTGCTGCTTATCGGAAACCGCCTGATAGATGCCAATCGAGTCGAAGAAGCCCGACAGGATCACGTTACGCACGGTGGTGCTGACACGGTACTCCAGGTGCAGGCTGCTGCTGACGTAGCCAATGTGTTTTTTAATATCCCAGATGGTTTCACCGCTGCCGCGACGACGGCCGAACAGCGTCAGATCGTTGCTGTAGCCCTGCGGATGATCGCCGGTAATCAGGCTTAACAGCGTGGATTTCCCCGCGCCGTTAGGGCCAACGATCTGCCAGTGTTCGCCGGGGGAGACAGTCCAGCTCAGCTGATTGAGGATCGGACGATCGTTATAGGACACCACGCCATTTCGCAGGACGATCCGCGGCTGCTGCGGATCTAAAGCGTGGCTGGCGCAGGGGGCATCCGGTTCGGGAAGGGAAATGCCGTCAAGCTTTTCGCTGTGCGCCAGCTGGGCGATCAGCGCCTGCTGCAGCAGTGAGGCTTTGGCACCTGTTTCCGTCAGGCTACAGTCCGCCAGTACCCCGGCATGTTGCACAAAATTCGGAATTTCATCGAAGCGGTTGAGCACCAGCACGACGGTATAACCCTGCTGATTGAGCTGGTGCAGCAGCGTCGCCAGCTGCGCGCGGGACTGAACGTCGAGCCCGTCGAACGGCTCGTCGAGGATCAGCAGCTCCGGTTCGCTCATCAGCGCCTGGCACAGCAGTGTTTTTCGCGTTTCGCCGGTTGAAAGGTATTTAAAGCGCCGGTCCAGCAGCCCGTCGATGCCAAACTGTGCCGCCAGCGCCCGGCAGCGGGCGGCATCGTTGACCTCCTCCTGAATGATCTCCGCCGTGGTGCGGCCGGTATCTTCTTCGCCCGGGCTGAGTAAGTCGGTATTGTTGCGCTGCCACTCATCGCTCACCAGCTTTTGCAGCTGTTCGAACGAGAGGCGCGTCAGGCGCCTGAAGTGACACTGGCGTTCGCCTTTCAGCTGGGTCAACTCCCCGGCCAGCGCGCGCGCCAGGGCGGATTTCCCGCTTCCATTGGTTCCGACAAACGCCCAGCTTTCACCCGCGCGTAAGGTTAAATCAGGAAGAGTGAGTATTCGGGTATCGCTAAGACGAAACGTGCCTTGCGAAATATGCAATGATGACATTAGTTATCCCATTTTCTGCAGCGATAAACGTCAGAAATACGCACTGTCGGCCCACTTGTCAATCTGCTCAGCACAACGTGGCGATAATGACCCGGTCTGCGTTGAAATATGCGGTCACCGCGGCGCCTTCTTCGAGTTCTGCCGCCTCGCTTACCGGAACCGTGGCACAGAGGAGCTGGCCATCCGGCAGGGTCATCAGCACTTCGCACTGCGCTTCGCTGCGTTCAATATGGCTGAGGGTGCCTGTGAGCTGGTTGTCGGCATCCCGGGCCTGCTCCGGGTGGCGCGTGATGCTCACCCACGGCGCTTTGAGCAACACCAGCACCTCTTTGCCCTCATCAAGCCCAAGACGCTGGCCGCTCTGCGCGGTGATGGCGGCTTTCAGGCGGGTACTGCCGTCGGCGAGCAGGATCTCAATATGCTGCTGTACCTGCGAGTTATCGCGGGCCGTCACCGTGCCAAACCACTGGTTTCGGGCGCTGGTTTGCAGTGAAAAACGGGCAATCGCGGCGAGCAGGCTGTCCAGCGGAACGTTGTCGTCATCGCTTAATACGTCGAAGGCTTTTTGCTGGATCTGGGCCAGCAGATCGTACAACTGAATCAATCGCTGACCGTAGCGGGTCAGCACCGCGCCGCCGCCGCCTTTGCCGCCGGTTGCCCGGTCGACCAGCGGATGTTCGCTCAGGGTATTCATCTCGTTGATCGCGTCCCAGGCGCTTTTATAGCTGATGGCGGCGTTTTTGGCCCCCTGGCTAATGGACCCGGTCTGTTCTATCTGTTTAAGCAGGGCGATACGTCGCGGATCGGCGAAAAGCTTCTGCTGAAGTCGTAGGGTGAGGAGAATTTCGGCCTGCATATCAGAGTCCTGGCAAAAAGAGTATTGTGACCCAAATGCGCCGGGGCGCAAAGCGCACCGCACAAAAGGGGATGTTTTTCTGACTTTTAAGGGTAGAATAAGCCCTTCACACTATCTGGAGAACGCCATGTTAGAGTTGTTGAAAAGTCTGGTATTCGCTGTGATCATGGTACCCGTAGTGATGGCTATCATCCTCGGCGCTATTTACGGTCTGGGTGAAGTGTTCAACGTTTTTTCGAACATCGGTCACCGGGACCAGGCAAAAAAGCAGCATTAATTCCCCCCCAAAACGCCAGGCGCAGCCCTGGCGTTTTGCTCTCAAGTTTACGCCCTTCTCGCCGATAGTATTCTTAGCATCAGGCGCGGTTACTCACTAATCGGTACGATTTAACGCTAGGATCTCCCTGTAGTTATCGTTATATTTGTTCGTATATAACGAAAAACCAGGAGTCACAAATGGCACGTACATGGGTAGGCCTTTTCGCCGGGGCAACGCTGACGCTCTCTCTCGCCGGACAGGCGCTGGCTGACGAAGGTAAAATTACAGTCTTTGCCGCCGCCTCTTTGACCAATGCGCTGCAGGATATCGCTGCGGTGTACAAAAAAGAGAAGCACGTTGAGGTTGTCTCTTCGTTTGCCTCTTCTTCCACGCTGGCACGCCAGATTGAAGCGGGGGCGCCCGCCGATCTGTTTATTTCTGCTGACCAGAAATGGATGGATTACGCGGTGGATAAGAAGTCAGTTGATACGGCAACCCGGGAGACGCTGCTGGGCAACAGCCTGGTGCTGGTTGCGCCAAAAGCCAGCACCCAGAGCGAAGTCGCTATCAACAAACAGACCAACTGGACCAGCCTGTTGAATGGCGGACGTCTGGCGGTTGGCGATCCGCAACATGTTCCGGCCGGGATCTACGCCAAAGAGGCGTTGACCAAACTGGGTGCGTGGGAAACACTGTCCACGAAGCTGGCTCCGGCTGAAGACGTTCGCGGCGCGCTGGCGCTGGTTGAGCGCAATGAAGCTCCGCTGGGCATTGTGTATGGATCTGACGCGGTGGCCAGCAAGGGTGTAAAAGTGGTTGGCACCTTCCCGGAAGACTCCCGCAAGAAAGTGGAATATCCTGTTGCGATTGTTGATGGACACAAAAATGCGACGGTAACGGCCTTCTACGACTACCTGAAGGGGCCGCAAGCGTCGGCAATCTTTAAACGTTACGGATTTACGACTCACGAATGATATTGACCGATCCTGAATGGCAGGCTGTGCTGCTGAGCCTTAAAGTCTCTTCCCTGGCGGTTACGCTAAGTTTGCCCTTTGGGATCTTCTTCGCCTGGTTACTGGTTCGCTGCCGGTTTCCGGGCAAAGCCCTGCTCGATAGTCTTCTTCATCTTCCTCTCGTCTTACCGCCCGTGGTGGTGGGATATTTGCTGCTGGTCGCGATGGGACGGCGCGGGTTTATCGGTGAATGGCTGTATGACTGGTTCGGGCTCACCTTCGCCTTTAGCTGGCGCGGCGCGGTATTAGCGGCGGCGGTGATGTCATTCCCGCTGATGGTACGGGCTATCCGTCTGGCGCTGGAAGGGGTTGATATCAAACTCGAACAGGCGGCGCGCACCCTGGGCGCCGGACGCTGGCGGGTGTTTTTTACCATTACCCTGCCGCTCACCCTGCCGGGGATCATCGTCGGGACGGTGCTGGCCTTTGCCCGCTCGCTGGGCGAATTTGGCGCGACCATTACCTTTGTCTCAAACATTCCCGGTGAGACGCGGACCATCCCGTCAGCGATGTACACCCTTATCCAGACGCCGGGCGGGGAAGGTGCGGCCGCCCGGCTGTGCATCATCTCTATTGTGCTGGCGCTGGTATCGCTGCTGGTTTCGGAGTGGCTGGCGCGTCTTAGCCGCGAGCGGATGGGGAAATAACGATGCTGGAACTGCACTTCTCCCAGACGCTGGGAAACCACTGCCTGGTACTCAATGAAACGCTGCCGGCCAGCGGGATCACCGCCATTTTTGGCGTCTCAGGCGCCGGCAAGACGTCGCTGATTAATGCGATTAGCGGCCTGACGCGCCCCCAGACCGGGCGCATTGTCCTGAACAATCGTGTGCTAAACGACGTCGAAAACGGCATTTATCTGGCTCCGGAAAGGCGACGCATCGGTTATGTTTTCCAGGATGCGAGGCTATTTCCGCACTACAGCGTTCGCGGCAACTTGCGCTACGGCATGGCGAAAAGCATGGCCGGGCAGTTTGATAAGCTGGTGGCGCTGCTGGGTATCGATGCGCTGCTCGACCGCCTTCCGTCCTCGCTTTCGGGCGGCGAGAAGCAGCGCGTTGCCATCGGTCGCGCGCTGTTGACGGCCCCGGAGCTGTTGCTGCTGGATGAACCGCTGGCGTCGCTGGATATTCCGCGAAAGCGTGAGCTACTGCCCTATCTCCAGCGTCTGGCCCGTGAAATTAACATTCCGATGCTGTACGTCAGCCACTCGCTGGACGAAATTTTGCACCTCGCGGACAGAGTGCTGGTGCTGGAAGACGGCAACGTCAAGGCGTTCGGTAATCTGGAAGAGGTGTGGGGCAGCAGCGTGATGCACCCGTGGCTGCCGAAAGAGCAGCAAAGCAGCATTCTTAAGGTCAGCGTGCTGGAGCACCACCCGCACTATGCGATGACCGCGCTGGCGCTGGGCGATCAGCATTTGTGGGTCAACAAGCTCGATAAACCGCTGCAGTCCGCGCTGCGGATCCGCATTCAGGCGTCGGATGTCTCTCTGGTGTTGCAACCGCCGCTGCAAACCAGTATCCGTAACATCCTGCGCGCCAAAGTGGCGCAATGCTTTGACGATAACGGGCAGGTGGAAGTGCAGCTCGAGGTAGGCAGCCGGACGCTCTGGGCGCGTATCAGCCCCTGGGCCAGAGATGAATTAGGCATTAAACCTGGCCTCTGGCTGTACGCGCAAATTAAGAGCGTCTCAATCACGACCTGATCACAGCAGATGGGTATAGATGTAGCGGGCGATGCTGTCAGTGGTGTTATCGCCAATGACTACGTCAGCGCGCGCTTTAACCGCATCATCGGCATTCCCCATCGCCACGCCTGTTCCGGCGGCCTCCAGCATACTGCTCAAATAAAATGATGGGAATATTTTCAATACTTTTTCAATACATTATTGAGTGATGAGATGATTAGTGGTAAGTATTCCATCCCGGTGACC
>JAFACP010000093.1 GCA_023425455.1 Pseudomonadota bacterium
ACGCCAGGTCTGTATCAGCGCCGGATGCTCTACTGGCACCGCTTTGCGCCGGAAAGCCGGATGATGCGCAACGTCACCGATGCGCTGCTGGCTTACGGTCATAAGGTATTACGTCAGGATTGAAAAAAAGCCGGGCTGGCGAATGCAGACCCGGCTTATTACTTACTGAGCGGCCTTCTGGGAGGGTTCCAGCTGGAACACCACGTCGACCTGATCGTCGAACTGAATGGTCGGCTGCTCATACGTTTCCTGAGCAGAAACCGGCGCTGCGTCAGCCTTCATCATGCGCACCATTGGGCTCGGCTGATAGTTTGAGACGTGGTAACGCACGCTGTAAACCGGGCCCAGCTTGCTGTTAAAACCGGATGCCAGCTGCTGCGCCTGATGGATAGCATCGTCAATCGCCGCTTTCCGCGCTTCGTCTTTATATTTCTCCGGTTGCGCAACACCCAGCGAAACGGAACGGATTTCGTTGAGACCCGCTTTCAGCGCCCCATCCAGCAAGGCATTCAGCTTATCAAGCTGGCGTACGGTCACTTCAACCGTGCGCACCGCGCGGTAGCCTTTCAGAATGCTTTTGCCATTCTGGTAGTCGTAATCAGGCTGGGTACGCAGGTTTGCAGAGTTAATGTCCTTTTTACCTACGCCATTCTGGTCGAGAAAAGAGAGGTATTGCGCAACACGCTCGTCAGCCTGCTTCTTGGCAGACGCGGCATCTTTTGCTGACACATTCACCTCAATTGCCAGCGTCGCGACGTCGGGTACTGCATCCACACTCGCCGTGCCTGAAGTGACGATGTGCGGGCCGGCAGGTAATTCATTCGCCTGTACTGACACCGCACCTAAACTCACTAACGCCGCCAGGGCCATCACTTTAAACTTCACTGTCATTCCTCCATGTTGCGAAGAGTGCCCCATCAGCAGGGCGCATGCCAGCAAGCTTAGCGGGTCCTGCTCAGTTGTCCATAAGACAACGCTTAGTTGAACAACGTCTGAACGTGGTGAATCCCCTCTTTTGCCAGCTGGAACGCGATAAACCACATTACCGCACCTACCAGAACGTTAATCACCCGCTGCGCTTTCGCGGTACGCAGCCGTGGCGCCAGCCACGCGGCCAGTATTGCGAGGCCAAAAAACCAGAGGAACGACGCACTGACGGTGCCGAGCGCAAACCAGCGTTTAGGCTCCACATCAAGCTGACCGCCAAGGCTGCCTAATACCACGAATGTATCGAGATAGACGTGCGGGTTGAGCCAGGTGACCGCCAGCATGGTGACGATAATTTTCCAGCGCCCCTGCTTCATCACTTCCGCGCTTGCCAGCTCAAGATTGCTGCTCATCGCCGTTCTGAGTGCGCCAAATCCATACCACAGCAGAAACGCAACGCCTCCCCAGGTCACCAGCGCCAGCAGCCACGGAGAGTGCATCAGCAGCGCGCTACCGCCAAAAATCCCGGCGCAAATCAGCAGCAGATCGCTCACCGCGCACAGCAGGGCAATCATCAGATGATACTGGCGGCGAATGCCCTGGTTCATCACGAACGCATTCTGCGGGCCAAGGGGAAGGATCATCGCCGCGCCAAGCACAAGCCCTTGAAAATAATAGGATAACATCGCGTAAATCTCACTGAGTTGTCATGGGTGCTGACTATACTGCGAGAATTACATTAGAGGAAATTGATAATATTAATTGGGTATTAGCGAGTCTGATAAAAGAGTGGCCCGACGACGCAATCTCTACGGGCCACGTTGTTCAGGATCAGGCGTCTTCTTTAACGCGCGTCACGTGCACATCCATCTGTGGATACGGGAAGCTGATGCCGCTGGCGTCGAAATCATGTTTGATACGCTCCAACACATCCCAGTAAACCAGCTGCAGTTCGCTGCCTTTACACCAGAAGCGCACCACAAAGTTAATTGATGAATCCGCCAGCTCATGGAGACGAACGGTCTGCTCTTTGTCCTTCAGGATCCGCTCATCGGCGCTAAGGATCGCGGCGATCTGCGACTTCACCTGATCGATATCCGAATCATATGCCACGCTGATCATCATCTCGTTTCTGCGCACCGGCTCGCGGGAGAAGTTGATGATGTTACCGGAGATAATTTTGCCGTTTGGCACGACCACGATGCGGCCATCGATGGTGCGCAACGTGGTGGAGAAGATCTGGACCTGCAGCACGGTACCGGCAATGCCGCCCAGGTCAACATACTCGCCAGAGCGGAACGGACGGAAGGTCACCAGCAGGACCCCTGCCGCCAGGTTTGAGAGCGAGCCCTGCAGCGCCAGACCAATGGCCAGACCGGCGGCACCGAGCACTGCGATAACCGATGCCGTCTGCACGCCGACGCGCCCCAGCGCGGCAATGAGCGTAAAGGCGATAATGCCATAGCGCACCAGCGCAGAGAGAAAGTCAGCGACCGTGGCATCAATACTTCTTGCGCGCATCACGCGGTTAACCGCATTTGACACAATACGCGCCACAATCATCCCGACGATGAGGATCGCGATTGCTGCCACGATATTTACCGCATAGCTCAGCAGCAATGCCTGGTTGCGCACCAGCCAGTTACCGGCGTGATTGATGCTGTCGACTACATCGAGTTGTTCCATTCATTCTTCCTTATGCTAAACCCAAACACAAAAATCCATCCCCCGTGGAGACAGGCAGGTCCGTAAAGGGTAAACAAAAAGCGCATATAATGCCAAGCAGATCACAAAAACTGCAGGGACAGGCCGTTGAAAAACCATAAAAAAAGGCCCGCATTTGCGGGCCTTCTGATGCTGTCAGCAGCGTAAATTACAGAACGTCGATGGCGTTCAGCTCTTTGAATGCCTGCTCCAGACGGGTCACCATGGAAGTCTGCGCAGCGCGCAGCCATACGCGTGGATCGTAGTATTTCTTGTTCGGCTGGTCTTCGCCTTTCGGGTTGCCCAGCTGGCCCTGCAGGTAAGCTTCGTTGGTTTTGTAGTATTGCAGGATACCGTCCCAGGTTGCCCATTGGGTATCGGTATCGATGTTCATTTTCACTACGCCGTAGCTTACGGAATCTTTGATTTCCTGAGCAGAAGAACCGGAACCGCCGTGGAAGACGAAGTTCAGGCTGTTGTGCGGCAGGTTGTGTTTCTTGGAAACGTATTCCTGAGAATCACGCAGGATGGTCGGAGTCAGTACCACGTTACCTGGTTTGTAAACACCGTGCACGTTACCGAAGGAAGCGGCAATGGTGAAACGTGGGCTGATTTTGCTCAGCTCGGTGTACGCGTAATCAACGTCTTCCGGCTGGGTGTACAGTGCAGAAGCGTCCATGTGGCTGTTGTCCACGCCGTCTTCTTCACCACCGGTGCAACCCAGTTCGATTTCCAGGGTCATGCCCATTTTGGCCATACGGGCCAGGTATTTGGAGCAGATTTCGATGTTTTCCTGCAGTGACTCTTCAGACAGGTCGATCATGTGAGAAGAGAACAGTGGTTTGCCAGTCGCTGCGAAGTGTTTTTCACCCGCGTCCAGCAGACCGTCGATCCACGGCAGCAGTTTCTTCGCGCAGTGGTCAGTGTGCAGGATAACTGGAACACCGTAGTGTTCAGCCATCTGGTGTACGTGGTGCGCACCAGAGATAGCGCCCAGGATTGCTGCCCCCTGAGGAACGTCAGTTTTCACGCCTTTACCCGCGATGAACGCCGCGCCGCCGTTAGAGAACTGAACGATGACTGGCGCTTTCACTTTTGCAGCAGTTTCCAGTACGGCGTTGATGGAATCAGTACCCACGCAGTTAACTGCTGGCAGAGCAAAGTTGTTTTCTTTAGCTACCTGGAACACTTTCTGAACGTCATCACCAGTGATAACGCCAGGTTTTACGAAATCAAAAATTTTAGACATGTTACGTAGTCCTGTATCTTCGGCCGTTAGAAAAGGTGCGTGCTCTTATTAAGCGCGCTGAAAATTGGGCAGGTTTCCCTGCCCCTGAATGGCTTACTTCTTAGCGCGCTCTTCGAGCATTGCTACTGCTGGCAGTACTTTGCCTTCCACGAACTCGAGGAATGCGCCACCGCCAGTGGAGATGTAGGAGATCTTGTCAGCGATACCGAACAGATCGATTGCAGCCAGCGTATCGCCGCCGCCAGCGATTGAGAACGCTTCGCTGTCGGCGATAGCGTTAGCAACAATCTCAGTACCTTTACGGAAGTTCGGGAACTCGAACACGCCAACTGGACCATTCCACAGGATGGTTTTTGCGTTTTTGAGGATTTCAGCCAGTTTCTGCGCAGAGACGTCGCCCAGGTCCAGAATCTGCTCTTCATCTTTGATGTCGCTGACAGATTTCAGAGTCGCGGTAGCGGTTTCGGAGAACTCAGTCGCCACGCGAACATCAGTCGGAACAGGGATGTCGCAGGTACCCAGCAGACGTTTCGCTTCGTCAACCAGATCAGCTTCGTACAGGGATTTACCCACATTGTGACCCTGTGCCGCGACGAAGGTATTCGCAATACCGCCGCCAACGATCAGCTGGTCAGCGATTTTTGACAGAGAATCCAGAACGGTCAGCTTGGTAGAGACTTTAGAACCCCCAACGATAGCCACCATTGGACGAGCAGGTTCTTTCAGCGCTTTACCCAGTGCGTCCAGTTCGTCAGCCAGCAGAGGGCCAGCGCACGCGACATCAGCGAATTTACCGATACCGTGGGTAGAAGCCTGTGCACGGTGAGCGGTACCGAATGCATCCATAACAAATACGTCGCACAGCGCAGCGTATTTTTTGGAGAGTGCTTCGTCGTCTTTCTTCTCGCCTTTGTTGAAGCGAACGTTTTCCAGCACAACCAGTTCACCGGCAGCCACTTCAACGCCGTCCAGGTAATCTTTCACCAGGCGAACCGGGTTAGACAGTTTGTCTTTCAGGTAATTAACAACTGGCAGCAGAGAGAACTCTTCGTTGTACTCGCCCTCGGTTGGACGACCCAGGTGGGAGGTCACCATCACTTTCGCACCCTGCTTCAGTGCCAGCTCGATGGTTGGCAGAGATGCGCGGATACGCGCGTCGCTGGTCACTTTGCCATCTTTAACCGGTACGTTCAGATCGGCACGAATGAAAACGCGTTTACCAGCCAGATCCAGATCGGTCATCTTAATTACAGACATGGTGAATCCTCTCGTTGATTCTTAAAGTTTTGCAGACGCACGATGCGTCTTACCTGAAACCTTGAGCGGCCATTGCTAACGTGGTGTCAAGCATTCTGTTAGCAAAGCCCCATTCGTTATCACACCAGACCAGCGTTTTGATAAGGTGTGCGCCACTTACGCGCGTTTGTGTGCCATCAACGATGGCGCTGTGCGGGTCGTGGTTAAAATCTACTGAGACCAACGGTAATTCCGTATAGTCAACTATACCATGAAATGCCCCCTGTGCCGCTTTTTGCAGCAACAGGTTGACTTCACACGCTTTTACCGGTTTTTTCACCGTCACGCTGAGGTCAATCGCCGTCACGTTTATGGTCGGGACGCGAACGGCAATGGCTTCAAAACGGTCATTAAACTGCGGGAAAATACGGGTTATCCCTGCGGCAAGCTTCGTATCCACCGGAATGATCGACTGACTCGCCGCGCGAGTGCGTCGTAAATCCGGATGGTAGGCGTCGATGACCTGCTGATCGTGCATGGCGGAGTGAATCGTGGTTACGGTACCAGACTCAATGCCATACGCATCGTCTAACAGTTTGATGACCGGAATAATGCAGTTGGTTGTGCAGGAGGCGTTAGAGACAATTCGGTGTTCGGCTTGCAGCTCGTGCTGGTTCACGCCAAAGACGATGGTTGCATCAAGATCGTGACTGCCGGGATGGGAAAACAGGACTTTTTTGGCACCGGCGGACAGATGGGCTTCGCCATGCTCGCGATTGCCATACACGCCGGTACAATCCAGCACCACATCCACCCCCAGCTCTCGCCAGGGTAGCGCGTCGATACTGCGCTCATGAAGCACGCGGATCACATCGTCGCCAACAAACAGCTGCTCTCTCTCCTGGCGAACATCCCAGGCAAAGCGTCCGTGGCTGGTGTCATATTTCAACAAATGCGCCATGCCCGCAGCATCCGCCAGTTCATTGATTGCCACCACGGTAATTTCCGCCCGATGCCCGGATTCATACAAAGCACGAACCACGTTGCGCCCGATGCGACCGAAGCCATTAATCGCTACGCGTACGGTCATAGATCTCCTGCAAAGCTATCCCTGAGTCTGAAGTGGCTGAAAGAGTAATCCAGCCACGCCTGAAGGGGAATCCCTGCCTGTCACAAACTGCGATTGATTGGTCAATTGTCGAACATTTAATCGACTGAAACGCTTCAGCTAGAATAAGCGAATCCGGGAATAAAAGGAATGTCTGTCCAGGGCATTAAGCCAGCTCTATGACGCACA
>JAFACP010000115.1 GCA_023425455.1 Pseudomonadota bacterium
GCTCAGCACGTCGATGATTTCAGCGTAGTGCGCAAGCCCCGGGTTAATGCGGTTGGCGACCCAGCCAATCAGCGGCAGGCCATCATTGGCAATCGCCTGGGCGGTGAGCAGCGCATGGTTAATGCACCCCTCCTGGATCCCAACCACCATCACCACCGGTAGCTGCTCCTGGACAACCCACTCAGACAGCGGACGCAGATCGTTCATCAGGCTCCGCCAGCCGCCGGTTCCCTCGACAACAACGTGATCGACCTTGTCGCTGAGATGCGCAAGACCGTTCGACAGCAGGGTGTAGTTGATCGGGCCGCTGTGCGCCACGCTGCTTTCATTTTCGCTTAACGCAATCGGGTTCACCGCCTCATACGGCAGCGCCAGGCTCGAGACGCTTTGCAGCACCAGGGCATCTTTATTGCGCAGCCCTTCCGGCGTCTCTTTACTGCCTTTCGCGACCGGTTTATACCCGGCAACACACTTCCCGCTCGCCGCAAGGGCCTGCAGCAGCGCGCGCGAGACAACGGTCTTCCCGACAGAGGTATCAGTACCCGTAACAAAGAAACGCTTAAGCATCACTTATTCCACCTTCTGGGTATGCTTCGAAAATATAAACCAGGTAAATAATTCAGTGGGGAGAAGTCTAAGAGATGTGCGCGCTACCCGGCTTGAGATAGCGCAATGTTTGGTAGATCAGTGGAAAAAGTTACCCCTGCAGCAGACGGATCAGCAGCGAACCGTTGTACATGGCGTCTTTTACCAGCGCGGCACCCGCCATCGTCCCCTGGTTCGAGAACTGCGTGCTTTCAACCACGATGTTTCTGCTGTATGCAGGAAGCGATTGCTGATGTATGCAGGCGGAGATCGCCGGGAAGAGGATATCGGCGGCCTGGCTCAGCGGCGAGCCAATCAGGATTTTTTGTGGATTAAACAGGTTGACCATGATGGCCAGAATCCGGCCAACGTTATTGCCCACCCCGGTGATGATGTCCTTTGCCAGCAGATCGCCCTGCCGCGCCGCAGCGCAGAGGGCATCGACCGTCAACGGCTGACCGTGCAGCGTTGAACTCATCGACTGGCTGAGCCGAACCTGTGCCAGCTCCAGCACGCTTTCGACGCTGGCGATGGTCTCAAGGCAGCCATGATTTCCGCAGTAACAGCGTTTGCCGTACGGGTCGACCTGGGTGTGGCCAATCTCCACCAGGCTGCTGCTCCCGGCGTGCAGCAGACGTCCGTCGGTGATAACCCCGGCGCCGACGTTGTGGTCGATCACCACCTGAATGACGTCCCGCGCCCCGCGGGATGCGCCAAATAATGCCTCTGCCATCGTCCATGCGCTGATGTCGTGCTGGATGTACACCGGCACGCCAGTATGGTTTTCCAGCACCTCGCCCAGCGGCATCTCTTTGACATTGTCATAAAACGGCATCCGGTGGACGACGCCATTTTCGGTGTCGATAATTCCCGGCATGGTAATGGCGATTGCCGTCAGGCGCTCAAGCCGCTGCTGGTGGCGGATAAAGAAGTGATCGATGTGGCTGAGAATAACGTCAAGCAGCGATTGTTCAGGCGCAAGCGTCAGCTCCAGCCGATCTTCAACCACCAGCTTGCTGCTGAGATCCCGCAGGGCGAGAAAGATTTCGCCCCGGCTGATCCGCAGTGACAGGTAGTGCCATGCCTCGGTCTCCACCACCAGGCCAACGGCCGGACGGCCGCGGCTGCCGGGCTCCTGAATCTCCGTCTCCTGCACCAGGTGCGCTTCCAGCATTTCGCGGACAATCTTGGTGATACTGGCCGGTGCCAGCTGCGCCAGGCGCGAGAGATCGATACGCGAAACCGGACCGAGCTGATCAATCAGGCGGTAGACGGCGCCTGCATTAGTCTGCTTAATCTGATCAATATGCCCTGGCTGACTATCAGCAACCACCTCGTACTCCCTTATTTTCGAGCTTCGAAATAAACTGTGGGCTATGGTGAAGCACTTCAATGGCCGTCGTCAAATATTTACTTAGCCATGTGATTTACCGCACATTTTTGCCCACTTTTCCCTATAAATAACGCCCCTGGGCGGCGGCGATCAGTTGCTTTTTGAAACGCTGTGCCGAATGACTCTGCTCATGATGTTTCGACCACACCAGCCACATCTCCGATACCGCATCCTTCTCGGCGAGGGCAACCCAGCGCATCTCCTGCAGCTGTACCCGCTTAAACGACGCCGGAAGAATAGAGACCCCAAGCCCCGCCGCCACCAGCCCAATGATGGTCATCGCCTCGCCCACCTCCTGGGCGATCGACGGCACCTGGCCATATCGCCGCATCAGCCCCAGAATATCGTCGTACAACCCGGTGCCAACCTGCGGATCAAAGAACACAAAGGGCTCTTTTGCCAGCTCCGCCAGCGTCACGGCGGGACGCGAGGCCAGCGGGTGATCGAAAGGGATCATCGCCATCAGCGGTTCGCGCAAAATCACCTGCCACGCCAGCGTATCGGGAAGCCGGGTGTTACGCATCAGCCCCAGATCGAGCGCCCCTTCGCTGAGCGGGGCAATCTGCTCGCGGGTGTTGATCTCACGCGTCTGGATATGCACATCCGGAAAGTGACGGCGAAACGACGACAGCGTTTCCGACACCGCGCTTATAAACGGCGCCGAGGAGGTAAAGCCAATGCGCAATTCGCCGGTCTCTCCCAGATAGAGCCGCTCCGCCCGGGCGGCTGCGTCATCGACCATGCTCAATATTTGTCGGCTATCGGCAAGAAACTGTTTACCCGCCGCCGTCAGGCTGACGCTGCGGTTGGTGCGGGCCAGCAGACGCGCACCAACCTGCTGTTCGAGGATCTGAATTTGCTGGCTGAGCGGCGGCTGGGATATGTTCAGCCGCGCGGCGGCACGCCCAAAATGCAGCTCTTCCGCGACAGCGACAAAGTAGCGCAGATGACGCAGTTCGATATTCATAGTTTTAAAGTATCATTTGAGATTATTAATATATTAGACAGAATATTTACATTTTCCTACCCTGTGCAGGTGGTCATACCCGTCACCAGAAATCACGGGGATGTTTAAGCAAGGAAACAGTGTGAGTCGTACAACAACCATCGATATCGCCCCGGCAGGCGACACCGATGATTTACCCGCAGCATCGCAGCCGGTTCAGTTTATTAAACGTGGTACCCCCTCTTTTATGCGCGTCACGCTGGCGCTATTTTCAGCAGGCCTGGCCACCTTCGCCCTGCTCTATTGCGTTCAGCCTGTCCTGCCCGTTCTCTCGCATGAGTTTGGCGTTTCACCCGCCAGCAGCAGTATTTCGCTCTCGATCTCCACCGGGATGCTGGCCATCGGCTTACTGTTTACCGGGCCGCTTTCCGACGCGATTGGTCGTAAGCCGGTGATGGTTACCGCGTTAATGCTGGCCTCCGTCTGCACCCTGCTCTCCACCATGATGACCAGCTGGCACGGTATTCTGATGATGCGCGCGCTGACGGGCCTGTCGCTAAGCGGCGTAGCGGCGGTGGGCATGACCTATCTTAGCGAGGAGATCCACCCGAGTTTTGTCGCCTTCTCAATGGGGCTGTACATCAGCGGGAACTCTATCGGCGGGATGAGCGGACGTCTGTTGAGCGGGGTGTTTACTGATCTCTTTAACTGGCGCATTGCGCTGGCGGTGATTGGCCTTTTCGCCCTCTTTGCCGCCCTGATGTTCTGGAAAATTTTGCCGGCGTCCCGCCACTTTCGCCCCGCCTCCCTGCGCCCAAAATCCCTGTTTATCAACTTCCGCCTGCACTGGCGTGACAAAGGGCTGCCGCGGCTGTTCCTGACCGGCTTTCTGCTGATGGGATCGTTTGTCACCCTGTTTAACTACATTGGCTATCGCCTGATGCTCTCTCCCTGGCATCTGAGCCAGGCGGTAGTGGGGCTGCTCTCCGTCGTTTATCTCACCGGGACCTGGAGCTCACCGAAGGCGGGCGCGATGACCGCGCGCTTTGGCCGTGGCCCGGTGATGCTGGTCTCCACCGCGGTGATGCTGCTCGGCCTGCTGATGACCCTCTTCGCCTCGCTGTGGCTGATTTTTGCCGGCATGCTGCTCTTCTCGGCAGGATTTTTCGCCGCCCACTCCGTCGCCAGCAGCTGGATTGGCCAGCGCGCGCGCCGGGCGAAAGGCCAGGCCTCTTCACTGTATCTGTTCAGCTACTACCTTGGCTCCAGCATCGCCGGTACGCTCGGCGGCGTATTCTGGCATCGCTACGGCTGGAACGGCGTGGGCGGTTTTATCGCCGTGATGCTCTGCGCCGCGCTGCTGGTGGGCGCTGACCTGCACCGCCGCCTGAGATAAATACGTTCCCGATATGCCGCGCCGGGTTCGATCCGGCGCGCCCTTCAGCGCCTCTCCCGTTGGGATATGTTCACCATTAGCCATTAACGATGACATTGATATAATGCGAACCCGGCGTAATAAATCGCCTGTAAACAGTAAACGTTCTGCCCAATGAGGTTGTTCTCTTCAGGAAAAAATATCAGCAACAAAACAGGTCAGTAACGTGTTTATATCCAGAGCCGGTTCGTCTACCGCTACAGGGGTGTCCATTCACGTTACAAAACAAAGCCATGTGAGTCACCTCGCACAATTAGAAATTGGTTATCACATGAATAGTGCTATGTCATGTAGCCTGAATAATATCCTCATAGTTTATTAACATACGGTGAGATATATTTCAAAAAAGAATTTAAATGAAAGAAATATTGAGCAGCCAAATGGATAAAGTTGCCCTGGATGGCAAGAGCGAGGCGGATAGCGGGAAAGGAACATCGGGTAATGACGGTAGCCGGGGCTGCATGTCTGCTGACCGCCGTCAGTATTGAGATGAATGACATTACAAACAGGGATATTCATGGAAACCTACGTTTTTTATGTAAGAAACAACAATATCAACGTCATTAATAAAAGCGAACTGACTCAGGCAGAAAAAGAGAAACTAAAGAAAAGCGGTTTCAGGAAATATTATTTAGAGGTGGACGCCAAGGATAAACATGATGCGATTGCAAAATTAAATGAACGCACTAATGAAAATCTTGATGCCCTGCATCGTTTTTCTGGCAGCTATGTTTTTTCTACGCTATTTATCGCGATCTCATTATGCTTAGGCCTGGCTTATTATTATCTGTAAAACAGCGGGCCGCGCTTTAGAAAAATCGCCACGTGGAAAGTTTGCCTCCGGAGAATGTTGAAGAGTCTGGTATTGCTTTTTCCCGCCATCCACTTGATACCCCCTCGGGCCTGTCTCTTCGAAGAGAGTCTGAAGACATTACCCTATTCGGATGCCTGCTCTGCACGCCGGGCAAACGCGTCCAGGTGTTAAGTTTCTCTCTCCACAGATAGCCATCTTTTGCAGAGTGGGTAAGATGATCGCAGAAATCACGTTAAACTCCCTGAACACTGCCAAAACGAGAAGGAAGAACAAGAATGGAAAAATCATCGGCTTATCAGACACTCACCCACACCTTCCAGCGTCTCTCCCGCTTCTCGCATCTCGCCGCCATCGCCGGCTGGGATATGTTCACCATGATGCCGCCTGGCGGCAGCAGCGCGCGTGGTGAAGCGCTGGCCGAGATGAGCGTGCTGCAGCACCAGATCCTGACCGATAAAAAAGTGGGTGAATGGCTGGCTGCTGCGGAGGATGAGGAGCTGAATGATGTCGAGCAGGCCAACCTGCGCGAAATGGCGCGCCAGTATCAGCAGGCTTCGCTGCTGCCGGCGTCGCTGGTGGAGGCCAAATCGCTGGCCGGCAGCAAATGCGAACATGCCTGGCGCACGCAGCGGCCCGCCAATGACTGGCAGGGTTTTTCCGCCAACCTGAAAGAGGTGGTCAGACTGAGTCGCGAAGAGGCGCGCCTGAGAGCAGACGCCAAAGGTTGCTCACCGTACGACGCGCTGCTGGATATTTTCGAGCCGGATATGACCAGCGCCCGCCTTGATACGCTGTTTGGCGACATGAAATGCTGGCTGCCTGATCTGCTGGAAAAGGTAGTGGCAAAACAGGCCCGGACCGCCTTTGTTCCGCCGCAAGGCCCCTTCCCGACGGCAACGCAGCGTGAACTGGGGCTGGAAGCCATGACGCTGCTGGGCTTCGACTTTAACGGCGGTCGTCTTGACGTCAGCGCGCATCCGTTCTGTGGCGGCGTTCCGCAAGATGTGCGCATCACCACGCGTTATGACGAGAATGAACTGCTGAGCGCGCTGTTTGGCGTCATTCACGAAACCGGGCACGCACGCTATGAACAGAACCTGCCGCGCGCGTGGGCAGGCCAGCCTGTCGCGCAGGCCCGTTCCACGGCGATCCACGAATCCCAGAGCCTGTTCTTTGAGATGCAACTGGGGCGCAGCAATGCCTTCCTCAAACAGCTTCTTCCTGCCGTGCATGCCCGCTTCGGCAGCCAGGCGGCCTTCAGTGAAGAGAACTTTATCGCCTGGAACCAGCGCGTGAAGCCGGGTTATATTCGCGTCGACGCCGATGAAGTGAGCTACCCTGCCCACGTAGTGCTGCGCTATGAGATCGAGCGCGCCTTGATCAATGGCGATATCGAAGTGGATGACATCCCGGCGCTGTGGGATGAGAAAATGCAGGCCTGGCTTGGGTTATCCACCAAAGACAATTACCGCAACGGCTGTATGCAGGATATCCACTGGACCGACGGTGGCTTTGGTTACTTCCCGTCATATACCCTTGGGGCGATGTATGCCGCCCAGCTGTTCCATGCCGCCAACAGCGCGCTGCCGGGGCTGCAGGCGTCGATTGCTGACGGCGATTTCTCCGCGCTCTTCGACTGGCTGCGACAGAATATCTGGCAGCACGGCAGCCGCTTTAGCACCTCGCAGCTGATTACCCAGGCGACCGGGGAAGATCTCAACATCCGCTATTTCCGCGAGCATCTGACGTCACGCTACCTGTAATGCCATCCTGCCGGAGATCGCTCCGGCACTTTTCCCAACCTGACAGCAATATGATTTTACGCATATCCCTGGGCGCTGCTGGCGTGTATTAATGCCTGACTGGTCTCACGGACAACCGCGTTAAAAGACCGGATATGATAATAAATAAAGGGATAAATGATGAAAGGCATACTAAAAACTGTCGCGCTGGCCGCGCTGTGTATGGCGAGTCTTAACACCTTCGCCACCACAGATAATACCCCGGAAGAGGCTTACCAGGATATTACCCGCTCTCTGGCCGACCTCCACCCCATCACGTTTCAGGCCCCTGCTGAAAAATACGCATTGCTGGTATTTATTGATAACCAGTGCAGCTACTGCAGCGATGTGGTGAAAAACGTTGACAAGTACACCGATGCCGGGCTGACGCTGTCGTTTCTGACCGTCGCGCCCAACGCCATTCGTGATTCGGTCATTGAAGATATGGGCCGCGTCTGGTGCTCAGCGGATAAGGTGAAGAGCCTGAAGAATGCGATGGCGGGTTTTTTACCCGGCAATGATACATCGCCAGCCTGTTCAGAACTGGTGGCGCGTCAATCCGCGCTGGCGGAAAGACTGGGTATCAACGTGACGCCGTTTATGGTTGTGATAGAGCCGCAATCACGCGCGATTGTTGGCAGTCAGCCCCCGGACGCCATTCTCGCTACGCTGAATAAATAACCGCCCTGGCGTACGAACGCGCCGCAAGGACGGCGTTCGTACGCGCTTTTCTGCCGTTGTACATTCCGTTACACGCCGATACCAATCACTTACGGAAACCCCGAATTTACAGCGATATAGTTAGTTCAACGGCCCCGCAGTGGGGTTAAATGAAAAGCCAAATTCGAGGGTATGAGAATGAAAAAAGTATTAGCTCTGGTTGTTGCCGCTGCTATGGGTCTGTCTTCTGCCGCGTTCGCTGCTGAAACAACCGCCACCCCGGCAGCAGCGCCAGCTGCAACCACTACCGCTGCACCAGCAAAAGTGGTTCACCATAAGAAACATCACAAGGCTGCAGCGACCACTGAACAGAAAGCGCAGGCTGCTAAAAAGCATCACAAGAAAGTAGTGAAACACACTGCCGCTAAACCGGCTGCTCAGCCAGCTGCGTAAGAGTCCATCTTAAACCGTGCCGAATAAGGCACGTGGTACACCGGCGCTGAACAGATACACGATCGGCGCCGTTTTTTTATCCGGAGGGCGTATGCTGCGACGCTATCGGTTTGAGCTCATTCTTATCCTGCTGCTTTTATGCGTGCTTATCGCCAGTCATTTTTATCTTTCCTGAATGTAGTTCGCTGATTTTACTCCCACTTTAGTGCTGCCCCGTCTATAGTATTTTCATCGGGTTCACGTTTAATAATCATAATTACCCCCACCAGAGTGTGATATGCATAAATCTGTTGCGTTGTTAC
>JAFACP010000128.1 GCA_023425455.1 Pseudomonadota bacterium
AGCCAAAACCCAGCAACACCAGCGCCAGCAGTCCGGAAATAAAATAATCCACACCTTTCGCCGAAAGCCATTCATTGCTGGCAAAAAGCCCCAGTGCCGCCGTCATTAAAAGGCTTGTCGTCGCCAGTAACGCCGTCACGCCAAACCGTGCGATAAACGGTCCGGCTATTTTTATCGCTCCCCATGACGAGAGCGTGAAACAGCTCAACACAGCACCAAAAAGCAGAGGGTCGACATTCACCATAATAAAATAGAAAGGTATAAAGCCGATAAAGGGGGCCAGCGTGAAGGCTCTTGAGATGGAATAGAACAACATCCAGAAGAGCTGATCCTTGCGGGGAGTAAAAGCGAGCGTATCAACAGGCCGCGCAGGCTCGTGCCCTGCCCTCTGTACACGCATCATCAATACACATCCGCAGGAGATAACGCTCACCAGAATCGCCGCGATAAACGGCCACTGGGGGTTATAGTCAAACAAAATACTCCCCAGCGACCCGGCAACCAGTGTGGCGATAAACATGCCACTTTGTGAGGTGGTCTGGATCTGCATAAACCGCTGCTGATCTCCTCCGGTTAGCTGGCGTAGCAGTGCCGCATCCGTCGTCAGTGCGATGGTAAACCCGGCACCGCCAAGCAGTTGCGACACCACTAACAGAGGGAGATTAACCTCACTTTGTCGGGTGCTCCACAGCATCAGCCCCATCCCCAGCGCCTTCATCAGCTCGCCGGCCATCACGGTCTGTCTGGGGGACCAGAAGCGCAACATCCACCCCGGTATCCCGCTGCTGAACGTACTGGTTAATCCATAAAGCGCCAGCATGAAAATAATCCGGTACATTCCCATCTCTGTCGACCAGAAATAGAGTAACAGGACAGGAAGATGGAAATAGCAACGGGAAATAATACGGTAGGCCAGGAACAGACCATGGTTGCCAGACACGGGCTGTAACCGCGTCATCATGACGACAGCACTGCCATAATATCCATATCTCCCGCGCGCAGGATTTTAATCTCCTTCTCCAGCAAAGAGACGATGGTACTGGAGACCGTTGTGACAGGGCGCTGCGCTGCAGGCAAAATATAGCCCACGCGTTCGCCAAACGTCTGGCGGGCAGCGTCAATGTCGATCAGGCAGCCGGATTCCACACCGGAGAGATTGGCTGAACTCATCCCCAGCGGGCGGCCAAACCGCGCGATCACCTCACGCAACACGCTCTGATGATTACATACCAGAGAGACAGATTCAGGGTTCAGATAAGGATTTTGCGGCACATGATCCGATGCCGGAACCACCATATTCAGCGCGCCGGGCATGGCGGCAATCAGTTTGTCGAGCGCATCGCGGTGCCGAACCTTATCGACGGCGATGTAATCCCATACCTGTTCCGGTTCAGCGACAAAAAGCGTCAGTGGTTTCTGTGGTTCGCGTTTTTTCAGATCGTAGATTTTCTGGCAGGCGTCAATATTCCACGGATCTGCCGCCAGGGCGTAATTGGTATCCGTGGGAACCAGAACCACATCGCCACGCTTCAGGGCGGCGACCGTATTGTGTATATGCTGCATCTCTTTTCCTGTTTAAATGTTGACGGTAACGCTGCGGCCCGCGAGACAGAAGCTGGCGGGATCCGGCTCATCTTTCCAGTCGATATCGATATGTGCGCTCAGGACTTTTACGGGCAACTGCCGCCGCGCGATTTCTGGCGGGGGCTGAACATTCCTTTCCCCGACCACCACACGCCCACTCCCGGCGCGGATGGTTTTGATCGTTCCTTTCCAGGTCATTGCTGGCGAGGTGGTCAGGCGAACCGTTACGATCATTCCCGGTCGAAGCCTGCCGGCATCGGCCTCATCAAAGAACGCCTCGACCCAACGGGTACGACAATCCAGAATTCGCACGATCGGCGTGCCGCTCTGAACACTCGCCCCACTCTCTTCACTGACGTCCCAGATAACGCCGTCAGTGCTGCTGTTGAGCGCAGCCTGTTGACGCGAGTGCAGAAGCGCCGTGACTTCCTGAATGCTTTGCGTTGTCGCCTGCTTCCGGGCAATCAGCTGTACCCTCTCCTGCTGCATATTCTCAATCGTGAGCGACATATCGCGCTGGTTTTGCTGTGGCGCATCCAGCGTTCTCGGCCCTGTCAGCTGAAGACCGGATTTCGCGGCATTCACGTCAAGCAAACGCTGACGCAGCTCGGCGGCTTTCGCCTGCTGGCTGGCCTGTAAAACCCGCGTGTTGCTCTTGCGCTCCTCATACTCCATACGGCTGATGTAATGCTGCTGGTAGAGATTTTCATAGCGCTGAAGCTGCTGTCGGGAAAAAGTGCTTTGCGCCGCAATCGCGCTGAGCTCGTCTTTCAGCTGTGCAAACGTGGCAGCAGACTGCTTCTCACCTAACTGCTGCTGCATTTTGCTCTCCGCGAGATACTGCTGTCGCTGCTGCTGATAAACCTGCAGGCGCTGCTCAAGCCCCGAAATCTGTTTGTCGATATCGACAAGCTGGATCTCCAGCACGCTTCGCTGAGCCACCAGGCCGGGGATTTGATCGTTTGCCTGCGTGGTGACCACGTTCCCCAGAGACTGTTGCACGCGGACCGCCACTCCCGGCGCGATGTTCTTCGCCAGCACGAGCTGCCCAGGCAGGGGGGAGAGCACCGTCGAGATTCGGCCATTGATAAAGGCCTCCTTACTGGAGACCCCCATTCCCGCGTAAAACAGCAGAACAATGGCCGCCAGCACGCCGCCCGCCAGGCCAAATTTGAGTCGGCGATGGCGGGCTAAAACTGCTCTGATTCGGTTAATCACACACGCCTCATTAACGCTTATACAGCGTGACGACGCTGGCTTTCTCAAGGGTATGCATATTAATCAGAAAGCGAATAACCGCGTTGGGGAGCTCCGGCGCAACGCCGAGGTCATCGCAGCTTAACGCATGCAGAGTGAAGACATAACGGTGAGGAATATCGCCCTCTGGCGGACAGCAACCGCCATACCCAACAGCGCCAAAATCAGAGCTCGCCTGGGCAATGCCAGACGCGGCAAGAGGGTTTCCGGCCCCTGGCGCAAGGGTGCTGCTGCCGGCAGGAATATTCCAGGCCACCCAGTGCCAGAATCCGCTGCCCGTAGGGGCGTCAGGATCATAAACGGTAACAGCAAAACTTTTGGCTTGTGACGGGGCATTTTCCCAGGACAACGCCGGAGAGACATTATCGCCATTGCCACCAAAATCATTATATTCATTTTCTTTTGAAAGAAAGCCATAGTCACTCAAACCAAAAACAGACAATTTCATAGCATAAAACTCCTTTAGACAATCGGCACCAGCCGGTAGGTGCTTATATAGGTAACCGATTGCAAGCAAATCCGGTAATGGAAATAACCAGGCGGCTGAATTGCCCATGAATAACGCGATATTGTTCCCACACTGAAACAATGCGGTGAAAATTTTCCTGCAGATTGCGCAGGCTGTTTTTAATCGACATCCTTGCCCTAAATTTATGACACCAGCGTGTGCACGGAGATTGAATGATGAATAAGAAAGTCGAGTGGAATGGTCAGGTTCAGCCAGAAGCCATTACGGTTTTATCTTCTGACGGCGGTATGATTGTTTGCCCAACTAAAGTGGGTTATATCATTATGACTTCAGATAAAGAGGGTCTGGAAAGAAAGTTCGAAGCCAAACAGCGAAACCGTAATAAGCCAGGCGTGGTCCTGTGCGGCAGTATGGAGCAGTTGAAATCACTGGCACAACTGAACCCTGAAATTGAGGCCTTTTATCAGGCTCACTGGGATGCCGACGTCTTACTGGGATGCATTTTGCCGTGGCGTCAGGCGGCTATCGATCAATTACCGGAAAACGGTCTGAAAGAGCTGATGATGGACGGCAGAAAAACCAGTTGCTTCGTAATTAAGTTCGGCAAACCCGGGGAAATGATTGCTAAAGAGCTGTGGGAAAAACATCACAAATTCTCATTCGCAAGCTCGGCGAATCCATCAGGAAAAGGTAATCGTGGCATGGTGGAATTTATTGGCGATCGCATTGAAACACGTGCTGATTTAATTATTTGCGCCAATGATTATGTAAAATCTATTCAACCTGATGAGACGCAGGAAAGCCGATACGAGCAGGGCGTAATGGTATCGATGGTGGACAGTCAGGGGAAACTGGTCCCTGAGCAGGCAGGAGACAGAAAAGTCACCCCCTGCCCGGTATTAATTCGCAAAGGCCTCGACGTGAATAAAATTATTAATTTCATGTCAGCTCAGTTTAATACCTGGGATTACCGCCACGGCGATTATTATTAAGCATTCGATATTATCAGCGTCACAATGGAGAGGGATCGCCATGTCATTTGTAGACAAAGCCATCACGGTTTTGCGTAATAGTGGGACCATACTTATCCCCACTGATACCCATTTTGCCCTTGCCGCCGATCCATTCTGCCCGGATGCGGTAGAAAAAATGACGCTGCTAAAAACATCGCTCTGTGCAAAAGAGTTGACGTTTTGCTTCTGCGATGTGGCCGACATATGGGAGTGGGTGGATGTCAGCCCGTGGCAAAGAAGTAAAATGGACGCGCTCAGCCGGGCCTTTTGGCCCGGCCCCCTTAAAATCAGCTTACGGAAAAACCGGCAGGCGCCCTCACTCGCCGGGTCAGGCGCCACTCTGTCCGTCGTATGTGTGAAAAACAGTCAGATGAGAAGCATCATTCGCCAGCTTGGCAGGCCGCTGGTGGTCATTCCGGCTGGCTATCCTCAGGATGAAAACAGCCTTGTCAGCTTTACGCTCGCCCGGGAAGATATGGGTGATATTGTGGATCTTGTCGTGCCATCCAACTGCAGAAGCCCGAGCCGTTTGGCCACCACGCATATCTCTTTGCTGGACGATAAGATATCGGTCATCCGACACGGCGAGCTGGATATCAGTAGCCTTCTTTGACCTCTGCCGCAGAGATCAGGTGCTGAAGCTCATCACTAAATCGTTTAATGCCTGAAGTCATCGTATTTTTGTTTTTCGACAGTAACCAGACCTTATACTCATCCATTTGCCAGCCAGGTAAGAGACGAACGAGTCGCCCCGTTGCAATACTCTCATGGGCAACGTAATTCGGCAGGTAAGCGATACCAAGCCCGGAGAGCGCCATATTGATCAACGCGACGCTGTTATTACTTCTGAAGCGACTATGAACGTCAATATTGAGCTTTTGCTTCTCTTTTCTGAACGGTAAAGAAACCGTGCGCGCCACTCCGCGAAACAGGATGAAATTGTGGCCGGGGAGATCTTTCGGCGTCAGGATCGGCCGCATTCTGGCGATGCAGTCAGGCGTAGCGTACAGCCCCCACTGGATTGAACATAAAAATTTGGTGTGCTCGTGGGTTGGCGTATCCTGAGCGACAATGACCGACAGATCGTACTGGCTCTCTTTTATATCTACCGCTTTATCTGATAAATCGAGATCCACGTTGGCCATAATATTTCTTTCTAAGTATGCATTTAACGCTGGTACAACATACTCTTTTCCAAACGTCACCGGGGCAAGAATTTTTATTGTCCCGGCAGGCTCCTCATAATAATCCCGAATAAAACGCTCCGCAGCGCGCAGCTCATTCAGTATTTTGAAGCAGTGTTGATAGTAGCTTAATCCCAATTCTGTTATCTCTATTTTCCGGGTGGTACGCTTGAGCAGCATGGCGCCAATGCGCTTTTCAAGCATGGATATATCCCGGCTAACAGACGACTTTGACATTCCCAAAGAGAGTGCGGTCTCGGTGAAGCTCAACGTTTCTACGACACGAGCAAATACCACCATCGGAATTAAATTCTCGATTTTTTCCATTCTTCAACGTGCTCCAGACCAGCAAAAATTACATGATGATTAGTCGCAAAAGTCCCTGTCACCGTCAAGTGAAAATTTCTCCGGTAACGCCACGCTAACAGCAGTGATGAATAAATACATTCCACCAGACTCATATTTATGGCAGGTTGCGATGATATATTTTCCTGTATAAGTGCCGACAATCAGAATATGAATTTATACTCACTAAAAGGAAAAAAACTGGTTTTTTATGCTTTATTTGTTGCTTCTGTAGCCGAATTAAAAATTTAAATCCGCTGATTTCCCACTAGCATAACGACTCAAGGTAAATGTTACGCAGGGGTTAATTGTGAGTGAATGCTTGGTTTCGGAAACGCCATGGAGAGAACAAAAACCCATCCACGCAGACGATCTTGCTGCCAGAATTGATGCCTTACCCGCTTCCGGGGGGCTTTGGCGATTCATTGCGCTACTGTCATTGGGCGGTTTTTTTGAGCTTTACGATCTCTTTCAGACAGGCTATGTGAGCAGTGGACTCATTGCAGAGGGCATTTTTCATACCGGTCAACAGGGCGTATTCGGTGTTGCCGATCAGGCAGCCTTTGCTTCGGCGACTTTTCTCGGGCTTTTTATAGGCGCCAGCCTGCTCAGTCCCTATGCTGACCGCATTGGCAGACGTTCGACCTTTATGTATGCCCTGCTGTGGTATGGGCTGTTTTCCTTCGGGATGGCATTTCAGCATCAGGCCGAGTGGGTGATCTTCTTCCGCTTTATGGTGGGGATAGGGCTCGGCGTCGAGTTGGTAACCATTGACACCTATCTGACCGAGTGGGTTCCTGCTCACCTGCGAACCCGTGCTTTCGCTTTTGCCTTTTTCGTGCAGTTTCTTTCCGTTCCGGCTGTAGCACTCATTTCATGGTGGCTGGTCCCGCAGACGCTGCTGGGTTTTAGCGGATGGCGGTATGTGGTCATCGCCGGATCATTAGCGTCACTGATTATCTGGGCAGTGCGCAAAGGGCTGCCTGAGTCGCCTCGCTGGTTGCTTCAGCAAAAGCGTTATCAGGACGTCAGAACGGTAATGCAGGCGATGGAAAAACGCTGCGGTGGTGATGAACAGGCCGATTTTCCCGTTCGGGACACCCAACGCGATGAGAGCCCACTGCTGAAGGGGCGGTTTAAAGATATCTGGTCGCCGCAATACCGTGGCCGGGTCATCATGCTGGTGGTGATGAACATCTTTCAGGCCATTGGTTTTTTTGGTTTTGGAAACTGGCTTCCAGCCCTGCTGTCTGGTAGCGGAACATCGGTGACCAACAGTCTCCTCTATGCCTTTTTTATCACGCTCGCCTATCCTCTCGGCGCCCTGATTTGTAGTCGTTATGCTCATCGCATGGAAAATAAATGGCAGATCGTATTCTCCTGCCTGACCACGGTCATCTTCGGTTCAATGTTTGCGCTGCAGAACAATCCCCTGTTGCTCGTGTTATGTGGATTTTTTATTACCTGGTCAAACGCCTGGCTGACTTACAGCTATCACTCCTATCAGTCGGAGATCTTCCCCACCAGGATTCGTGCGCGGGCAGTAGGTTTTTGCTATTCCTTCAGCCGCCTGTCAACCGTATTCAGCAGCATCATTATTGGTCTCATTTTACAATATAGCGGTACTTCAGCAGTGATCGGATTTATTGTGGTGAGCATGCTGATCGTGATGTTAACCATCGGTCTCTATGGCCCTAAGACGCGCGGCGTTGACCTCGAAAAAATATAATCTCCGCAAGCAAAAATATGCCGCCTCAGATCTTGTGAGCGGCATCGACGATCACACGCGGCAGGTAGCCACGTAAAGAACATCCCGGCTCCGTGCCGGGCGTTCCATTTTCCTCGTTTTCCGGCTGAAACCGCTTTTTTCTCCACGCTATCTGCGCTGGTTTCATGTTCACCGCACAAAAGGCCGTACGGTAGTCAGTGATAATTGTCAACGGCCTGAGCCCCACACGCTCACCATGAGGGGGACGGGTCAACGTTGGGCTGCGCCCGTACCGGCGCGCGTATGGGATAAAAAGTGCAAAAACTAAAGAAATCCCCCATCGCGCCGATCATCATCCATGTGTATTATTTCCTGTAGCGTTTCCAACAACTAATCTTAACTCAAATACTTAAGCGCCAAAGCGAAAGGCATCATGAGCACACCGATCAAACGGCTAGAAATCATTAAAAATGCCATTGAACTGGAAGATGACGACATCATTCAGAGCCAGCTGACACGGCTGAAAGATGAAGCGTTTGACGATGAGCTACAGGCAATCGTCGTGGCGCTTGAGCAGAAAAACTACACCGCCGCCATCGCGGCGATTACCGCCTGGCTGCAGAGTCAACGCGCCATCACCCAGTGGCATGACCCGCAGGTCGCGGCCAGCAAGCTGGAGCTGAAAGCGCTGGAGGAGCGCCTGCGCGATCTGATCGACCGTCGCAACGCGCGCGTGCAGCAGCTTGACGAGTTCAACGATCTCTATTTCTCCCGCCTCGGGCCGCTGATGCAGCAGATCCTCTCCCTGCGCAAGCAGCTTGCCGAGCTGAACCTGCGTCGCCAGCAGGCTGAGGCCCGCCGTCGCGAAGAGGATTATCGCCGCTGCCAGCGCTATATGGCGCAGGCGGTCGAAGTCCTGGCCACCCTCACCCAGCGCTGGCGCGATCTGCCTGCCGATTCCGTGCAGGCCGCCGGGGCGCGCAAGCAGCTGCAGCAGCAAAGTAATCTGATCGCCAATCTGCTGGCCGAAGCGCTGGAGCTGGAGAGCGGCTTAACGCGCGAAGAGGAGCCGGCGCGTCAGGCGCGGGACGAGGCAAACGAAGAGTACGAAAAATATCGCGAGCAACATCACGACGCCGAAATTCGTCTGCGGAAAGGGAAAAACCTGTCAGAAGAGGATCAAAACGAGCTTAAGCGGCTCTGGCGTCAGGCGAGTAAGCTCTGCCACCCGGACCTGGTCGCCGACGATCTGAAAGACGAGGCTAACGCGATGATGGTGCAGCTCAACCAGGCCAGACAGCGCGGCGACGTAAAAGCCATTCGTTCACTGGTTGCCCGCCTGCAGCAGGGCTTTGAGCCGCTGATGGCAAGCGACAGGCTCAACGATCTGGAGCGCATTCGCAAAAAGATGGCGCAGGTTCGCGAGCAAATCGACACCCTGGTGAACGAGCTGGCGGAGCTGGAAAAAGAGGAGTCCTGGCTGCTGGTCTCCTCGCTGAGCAATATGGAAGCCTATTTTGCCCAGCAGGAAAAAGCACTACACGACGTGCGCGCCTCACTCGAACACCAGGTGAGCGAAGCGCAGCTGGACTCCGCGGCCTAGTTATTTGGCGTGCCAGTAAGCGCTGGCACGCACCAGCTGCGGATCAACACTGTCCGTGTCAAAACGGCGGCTCAGGTTTTTCACCACCTTTCCTTCCCCGGTCAGCCAGATAAAATAGTCCTCCGCCGGAACATTGAGCGTTGCCAGATGAGCCTCTACCGCCTGCTCGCTGTGCCCGACAACCCAGCGGATGTTAAAGGCGTCCAGATGCGCCAGATACTCCTTATCGGCCTCGTCCCCGATCGTCACCACCGCATGAATCTCCGGGCGCACCGGCAGCGTGGCGATATCCTCCAGGCGGCGGCGCAGCGCGGGCATCCCGGATTCGTCGCACACGTACAGCTGCCAGGCGTAATCTTCCGCCACCACCAGCGAACCGCGCGGGCCGCCGATGGTCAGCCTGTCGCCCACCTTCGCCTCAACCGCCCAGCGGCTGGCAACGCCGCCGTCATGAACGAAGAAATCGAGCGCCAGCTCATGATTTTGCGCATCATACAGCGGCGTATAGTCGCGTGCCTGTGGGCGCACGCCGTCGCCCCAGTCGATCCCTTCGTCGGTGACCACCGGTGGCACAAACGTGCTGCCCGGTGCCGGGAAAAAGACTTTGCTGTGGTCGTCGAAACCGCGAGAGCTAAAGCCCTCCAGCGCCTCTCCGCCTAAAACAATGCGCTGGAAGCCAGCGCTGACGCGTTCAACGCGGAGCACATTCAGCTCGCGAAAGCGCAGGTCATTACGGACACGTTGTGGGTAACGGGTTGATCTCATTTTTAGGGCCTTCGGTTGTGAATACGATATATCTAAATCTTCTGCAAATGATAATGATTGCTAATAAAACGGAAAGCAAGATCTTTTTTGATATAGTCAAAAAGCAGGCGCGACAAAAAATTAAATATGAATAAAA
Organism: Pseudomonadota bacterium; assembly: GCA_023425455.1. GTDB lineage: Bacteria > Pseudomonadota > Gammaproteobacteria > Enterobacterales > Enterobacteriaceae > Enterobacter. The sequence goes on from JAFACP010000128.1 coordinate 10,065, forward strand.
TCATCAACATAAAACAACAACCATTGATTTAACTGTCAAGAAGACAAATTTAGATATAAATTAGATATATCATTTTTTGAGGGGGGTGTGAGATGCGACACGGACATGAGGGCGGCGGACGCCGTCAGCGCTTTTTTGGCCACGGCGAACTGCGGCTGGTGATACTGGACATTCTGACCCGCAACGCCAGCCACGGCTACGAACTGATTAAGGCCATCGAAAGCATGACCCAGGGGAACTACACACCCAGCC
>JAFACP010000166.1 GCA_023425455.1 Pseudomonadota bacterium
GCCTCGAGGCCTTCACGTAACATAATGAGAAATGGAACAAACATGCCTACACCCTAATTGTTTTTCGCGGTCAACTGATGCAAAGAAAGGTAAATTCTTGTGATAGTGATTATCATTACGACAGCAAGAAAAACAAGCGAAATATGTTGGGTTTTGATGACGAGATGTAAACAACTCGCATGATAATAGTTCGCATAGTTATCATTAAGTTCATAAGTTATAACGAAAATGCCCATTTACGCATCCCCTGCGCTGTGGCTAAATATGCGCCCCGAACACCAACCGAAAATAGACTATGTATAACGTTGTCCACTTCCTGCTGGCGCTGGTGATTATTCTTGCGCTGGCCTGGCTGGTTAGTTTTGATCGCCGAAAAATCCGCATTCGTTTTGTTTTACAGCTGATTATTATTGAAGTTGCGCTGGCATTCTTTTTCCTGCATGCCGAAAGCGGACTTTTCATTATTAAATATGTCTCTGGTTTCTTTGAATCACTGCTGACCTTCGCTGCGCAAGGCACCAACTTTGTCTTTGGCGGGATGGCAGAAAAAGGACTCGCCTTTATTTTCCTCGGCGTACTGTGCCCAATTATTTTTATTTCTGCGCTGATCGGTATTCTTCAGCACTGGCGTATTCTGCCGATCTTTATTCGCGTTATTGGCACGCTGCTGTCGAAACTGAACGGCATGGGCAAGCTGGAGTCATTTAACGCCGTCAGCTCCCTGATCCTCGGTCAGTCTGAAAACTTCATTGCCTACAAAGGGGTACTGAGCGAACTCTCTTCCCGCCGTCTGTTCACCATGGCGGCAACGGCGATGTCGACGGTTTCGCTCTCGATTGTCGGGGCCTATATGACGATGCTCGACGCCAAATTTGTCGTCGCCGCCCTGATTCTGAATATGTTCAGCACCTTCATTATTCTCTCCATCATCAACCCAACCCGGCCGGAAGCTGAGCCGGATATTCACCTCGAAAAACTGCATGAATCGCAGAGCTTCTTTGAAATGCTGGGGGAATATATTCTTGCCGGCTTTAAGGTGGCGATGATTATTCTCGCGATGCTGATTGGCTTTATTGCGCTTATTAGCGCCGTCAATGCCCTCTTCTCCACGCTGTTCGGTCTGAGCTTCCAGCAAATTCTGGGATATGTATTTTATCCTCTGGCCTGGCTGGTAGGCATTCCGCTGAGCGATGCCTTAAACGCGGGCAGTATTATGGCAACCAAGCTGGTGGCAAATGAATTTGTGGCGATGATCGAGCTGCAAAAAATCGCGCACCAGATGAGCCCGCGCGGCCTGGGTATCCTGTCGGTGTTCCTGGTGTCGTTTGCGAATTTCGCCTCTATCGGCATCGTCGCCGGCGCAATCAAAGGGCTGAACGAGCAGCAGGGTAATGTGGTATCGCGCTTTGGTCTGCGCCTGGTTTACGGGGCGACGCTGGTCAGCCTGCTGTCTGCCAGCTTTGCCGGGCTGGTGCTTTAAGCCGCCGACGGCGCAAAAACCACAACGGCGGGGTCAACCCGCCGTTTCGCTTAGAACTGCACGCACACCGGCTGGTCAACGCGCATGACCGACTCCTGGGCAAAGCGTGACTTATAGACGTCACGTAACGCTTCTATACTCTTGTCACTGCTAGCGTCAACGCCGTGGATCAGCATCAGCGCCTTGCTCTGCTCCCGCGCGACGCGGCCGTCGTTACCCAGCCACTGCCCGCGGGCATCAAATACGGTTAACCCGTCGCGAAAACGTGGCGTTACCTGCTGGTCAACAAACTGCTGCCACTCCTGCGCGTTAATATCTTTCCCTGCCGGACGGCTTAAGCCGAAATAGAGCGTGGTTTGCTGCATCTGATTTTCCGCTTTACAGCCCGCAACCGCGCCATGCTGCGCCGGCACACTGCAGCCCGCCAGCATCAGTAGTGCTACGGCCATTACCCCTGTCTTGATTATCATTATTCGCTATCCTCATGGTTTTACGCGCAGAGATATCAACGTAAATCTCAGAATTTAGCAACAAAAAAGCCGGGTAGCGCGAACGCTTACCCGGCTTAACGCACCAGCGGCGGTTGTGTTATTCGGCCTGCAGCTTAATCGGTGGCGCAGCGTGGTACTGCGCATCCGCTTCTGCAAAACGTTTCTGCATCGAGGCAGATGGCGCTTTGCCCAGCAGGCTGAAGAGCACAATCCCGATGCTGCCAAAGATAAAGCCCGGGATTATCTCGTACAGACCCAGCCACGCGAACTGCTTCCAGACGATAACCGTCACCGCACCGATGATCATCCCCGCCAGCGCGCCGTTGCGGGTCATGCGTGACCACAGTACCGAGAAGAGCACCACCGGGCCAAACGCCGCACCAAAGCCTGCCCAGGCGTAGCTGACCAGACCCAGCACGCGGTTTTCAGGGTTAGCCGCCAGCGCAATCGCAATCAGCGCGACCAGCAGCACCATGAAACGTCCCACCCAGACCAGCTCTTTCTGACTGGCGCCTTTACGCAGGAAAGCTTTGTAGAGATCTTCGGTGATCGCGCTGGAACAGACCAGCAGCTGGCAGCTCAGGGTCGACATCACCGCCGCGAGGATAGCGGACAGCAAAATACCGGCAATCCACGGGTTAAACAGAATCTGCGCCAGCTCGATAAACACGCGCTCGGCGTTCTGGTTCACGGCTCCCGCCAGTGACGGGTTGTCGCTGAAGAAGGCGATGCCGAAGAAGCCCACCGAACAGGCGCCGATCAGGCACAGGATCATCCACGCCATGCTGATACGGCGCGCATGGACAATGGTGTGGTGAGAATCAGCCGCCATAAAACGCGCGAGGATATGCGGCTGGCCGAAGTAGCCCAGACCCCAGCCCATCAGCGAGACAATCGCCACGAAATTCAGCCCTTTGAGCATATCGACGTTTTCGATGCTCTTTTGCTTGATCACTTCCAGAGAGTCGCCGAAGCCGCCGACGGTGAAAATCACGATCACCGGGGTCAGGATCAGGGCGAAAATCATCAGGCTCGCCTGAACGGTATCGGTCCAGCTCACGGCCAGGAAGCCGCCGACAAAGGTGTAGAGGATAGTGGCGATAGCGCCAGCCCACAGCGCCGTTTCGTAGCTCATACCGAAGGTGCTTTCGAACAGACGCGCACCGGCCACAATCCCGGAAGCGCAGTAGATGGTGAAGAACACGAGGATAACCAGCGCCGAGATAATACGCAGAACACGGCTGTTATCTTCGAAGCGGCCGGTGAAGTAGTCCGGCAGAGTCAGGGAGTTGTTATTCGCCTCGGTGTGTACACGCAAACGCCCGGCGACCAGCTTCCAGTTGATCCACGCGCCAACGGTCAGGCCAATCGCGATCCAGCTTTCGGAGATACCGGAGATGAAAATCGCTCCCGGCAGCCCCATCAGCAGCCAGCCGCTCATGTCAGATGCCCCCGCAGAGAGGGCGGTGACCACCGGCCCTAAGCTACGGCCGCCGAGGATATAATCGTCAAAGCTCCTGGTTGAGCGCCAGGCCAAAAACCCTATCAGGATCATGCCGAAAATATACACGAGAAATGTCACCAGCATCGGTGTGCTCATTGCCATTCAAAATCTCCAAAGTGTCGGGCGACAACCTTGTCAGTTGCCTTGTTATTGCATCACCGGAACGAGGTGATCTGTCTGTGTCTTTCTGTTGGGCGCGCTATCCTGCCGTATCGCCACCCCACTGACAAACGATTTAACACTGCATTTACATCAAATTCATCCCTGGTTTTATACGTCTTTCCTATAGGTTGCACTCGCTCACGCTTTTGCGGGTTGCACCTTTAAAAAGTGTTAAGTACCGCATAAAAACAGGCTTCGCATGCAGAAGCCAGCTCTTTTTTCCAGCTAACCAGCCATTAACAATCCATTCATTTTTCAGCTTGCTGGCCATGTCACATTTAACACGGTTGCACAAAGTTGCAACATGGTGGATATTTCACGCTAACGACAAAACACGACTACCGAACAACAGGAGCTTTGGCATGGGGATGACCACCATGGGGGTTAAGCTGGACGACGCAACCCGTGAGCGCATTAAGACCGCAGCAACCCGCATTGACCGCACACCGCACTGGTTAATCAAGCAGGCGATTTTTAACTATCTGGAGCGTCTGGAGAGCGATGAGGCGTTGCCGGAGATCCCTGCCCTGCTGGCTGGTGCGGCGAATGAAGGCGATGACCCCGCCGCTGCGGCGGACGAGAGCCACCAGCCGTTCCTCGAATTTGCCGAGCAGATCCTGCCGCAGTCCGTCAGCCGCGCGGCCATTACCGCCGCCTGGCGT
>JAFACP010000227.1 GCA_023425455.1 Pseudomonadota bacterium
AGATGTAAGTGGTACGCTGCCGGGCCGTTTTTGTGACTGATTAATGGGACTCACCGCTATGTCTGAAGCAAAAATAACACCGAATATGCAGTCTTTTGTTGATAGCTTTGTTGAATTCTCGGCGCGCCTGGCAAACCAGGTGCATCTGCGCTCGCTGCGCGACGCCTTCGCCACCGTGATGCCGATTTTTATCCTCGCGGGCCTGGCGGTGCTGGTGAACAACGTGGTGTTTCCGTGGATCTTTGCAGGCGATACGCTGGCACAGTACAAGGTCTGGGGAGAAGCCATTATCAACGGCACGCTCAATATCGCGGCGCTATTGCTGGCACCGATGATCGCCTGGTCGCTGGCGCGCAACAAAGATTTTGACAATCCGGTCTCGGCAGTAGTCATCGCCGTCAGCAGTTTTATTATCATGATGCCGATGCGTTTACAGCTCACGCCCGTCGGTAGTGAGAGCACGGTCAACGTCACTTCGGTGCTGACGTTTGCCAATATCGGTTCAACCGGGATTTTCGCCGGGGTGCTGATTGGTCTGCTCGCCACGGAGGTATTCCTCGCCATCTCCCGGCTGAAGGCCCTGCACATTTCACTGGGGGAAAATGTGCCGCCGGCGGTCAGCAAATCGTTCACTGCGCTGATCCCGACTATCCTGACGCTCTCGCTATTTGCGGTGCTGGCCGCCGTACTGGCGAACGTACTGCACACCGACCTGATCCATCTCATCACCACCTTTATCCAGCAGCCGCTGCGGCTGATTAACACCAGCCTGCCGGGCACGATTTTTATCTACAGCTTCGGGAACTTCTTGTTCACGCTCGGTATTCATCAGTCGGTTGTCAACAGCGTGGTGCTGGAGCCGTTCCTGCTGATTAACACCAATGAGAACATGCTGGCCTTTGCCAGCGGGCAGCCGATCCCACACATTATCAATAACATTTTTGTCCCGACCTTTGGCATGGTGGGCGGCACCGGCAGTACTATTTCACTGCTGCTCGCTATTTTTATCTTCTCCCGGCAAAAATCGGCAAAACAGGTGGCGCGCTTATCGCTGGCGCCAGGATTATTTAACATCAATGAGCCGGTGATTTTTGGTCTGCCGATTGTCTTCAACCTGCCGCTGATGATCCCATTCGTGCTGCTGCCGGCCATTGGGATCTATTTCGCCTGGCTCTGCACCACGCTTGGCCTGATGTCGCGCTGCGTGGTGATGATCCCGTGGACGACGCCGCCCATCCTCAGTGCCTGGCTGGCGACGGCGGGTGACTGGCGGGCGGTGGTGGTGCAGTTGGCAATCATCATATTTGGTGTATTCTTCTACCTGCCTTTCCTCAAGATTGCCGAGAGAGTGGCCATTAAAAACAGTGGGATAGAAAACTAATCAGAAGGAAAGGTCGATGGCGGCGAAGTACATCACCATAGCGCGCGAAATCAAGAAACGCATTATCAGTAAGCAATACGCCGCCAATGCGCCGCTGCCGGACCAGTTCGCGCTGGCTGCGGAGTTCTGCACCAGCCGGATGACTATTCAGCAGGCGATGCGCCAGCTGATCGTCGAGGGGCTGGTCTATACCCGTCAGGGGCAGGGGACGTTCATTCGCAAGAATTTTCTGCAGCTCTCTCAGTGGGATCTCTCCGGCAGCGACTACTTTGGCGCGACCAAAACCTGGGAACATCTCGGAACAGTCACCAGCCAGGTGGTCCATTTTGAGCTGCGTTTTCCTGATGAAAAAGAGCAGGCATCTTTGATGATCGATGCTGAGACGCCGGTCTATGATTTTGTCCGTCTGCGCTTGCTGGACGGTGAGCCGATGTCGCTGGATGCAACCGTTATGCCGCTCAATCTGGTGCCTGGCCTGAACAAAAGCCACCTCGAGAGCTCGGTGTTCCGCTATGTACAGGAGACGCTGGGACTCAAAATCATGGGTTCGTACCGGGTAGTGCGTGCGTTAAAGCCGAATGCGCTGGATATGCAGCACCTTATTTGCGAGCAGACCGATCCGGTGCTTGAAGTGGAGCAGGTTATCTATCTGGAAGACGGTACGCCGCTGGAATACGCGCATTGTCACTATCGCTACGACCATGGCGGGATCGTGATCGTCAATAATGGATAAAAAAGAAGCGGGCGCTTAGGCCCGCTTTTTTGGAACGCAGAAAAGGCTGTTAGTTCAGACGCACCGGCATACCGGAACGGTTCTGGATAGCCTGGTCAACAACGGTGGTTTCCACATCAGCCTGAGTGGTCACGGCCTGCACCGCGCTGTTAAGGTTGACCGGCACGATTTCGTTGTTGTTGATCTGATCTTCGCTGGTAGACAGCGGGTTATGCACTTCAATATAACGGCTGCCGTCAGGCTCCGTCGTCGCTTTTACCGGTTCGTTAATGAACTGAACGCGGGTACCGACCGGCACATTTTCGAACAGGAATTTGATGTCATCGTTACGCAGACGCACGCAGCCGTGGCTTACGCGCAGGCCGATACCAAAGTTGGCATTGGTACCGTGGATAGCATACAGACGACCAATGTACAGGGCATACAGACCCATCGGGTTATCCGGGCCTGCTGGCACGACGGCGGGCAGTGGCTCGCCTGCGGCAGCATATTCGGCATGCATTTTCGCCGTTGGCGTCCAGGTTGGACCGGCTTTTTTACGCTCAACTTTGGTCGTCCAGTTCAGCGGCGTATCTTTCCCCAGCTGGCCGATACCGATAGGCAGCACGATAACGGTGTTGGTGCCTTTCGGGTAGTAGTACAGACGCATCTCCGCGCTGTTGATGATAATGCCTTCGTGCACGGTATCCGGCAGGATCAGCTGCTGCGGAATATTCAGCACGGTACCTGGTTTTGGCAGGTACGGATCCACTCCCGGGTTAGCTTCCAGCATGTTAGACAGGCCTAACTGGTACTCCGCGGCGAAATATTCCAGCGGCTGGGTGTTCCCGGCTTCCACCGTGACAACCTGGTTCTGACCCACAAGACGGCTACCATCTGTCGGCAGAGGATAAGTCACCGCAGAGGCGGTTTTACAAAAACCTACTACGGCAAATGCCGCCGCAAAAAGCGTTGTTAATTTCATGTTCATGTTGTGCGAGGTATCTGCGCCACTCTGGCGATTGGTTGATAAGTCTGAGTCTGTGATGGGAGCGCATTATATGTGCATTCCCGCTTACAGGGAATTCAGATGTGTACGAAATCACACTTTTTTCGCTTTCGCTACAGTGTAGCGGATCGCCGCAACAGGGGATCTCATTTCGGAATTGTGGCATAATGCTACGTTTATCACACTTTTCGCAGGAATCTCCCGTGTTAGTTACCAGCAACGTCACTATGCAGTTTGGCAGTAAGCCGCTGTTCGAAAACATTTCCGTCAAATTTGGCGGCGGCAACCGTTACGGCCTGATTGGCGCCAACGGTAGCGGTAAATCCACCTTTATGAAGATCCTCGGCGGCGATCTTGAGCCAACGCTTGGCAACGTTTCTCTCGATCCGAACGAGCGCATCGGTAAACTGCGCCAGGATCAGTTCGCCTTTGAAGAGTTCACCGTGCTTGACACCGTGATCATGGGGCACGTGGAGCTGTGGGAAGTGAAGCAGGAGCGCGACCGTATCTACGCCCTGGCAGAGATGAGCGAAGAGGACGGCTACAAAGTGGCTGATCTCGAAGTACAGTATGGTGAAATGGACGGCTACTCAGCGGAAGCGCGCGCGGGCGAACTGCTGTTAGGGGTGGGGATCCCGGTGGAGCAGCATTACGGCCCGATGAGCGAAGTCGCGCCAGGCTGGAAACTGCGTGTTCTTCTGGCGCAGGCGCTGTTCTCTAACCCGGATATCCTGCTGCTCGACGAACCGACGAACAACCTGGACATCGATACCATTCGCTGGCTGGAGCAAACGCTTAACGAGCGCGACAGCACCATGATCATCATTTCGCACGACCGTCACTTCCTGAATATGGTCTGTACGCACATGGCGGATCTGGACTACGGCGAGCTGCGCGTCTATCCGGGCAACTACGATGAGTACATGACGGCGGCAACCCAGGCGCGTGAACGTCTGCTGGCCGATAACGCCAAGAAGAAAGCGCAAATCGCTGACCTGCAGTCCTTCGTCAGTCGCTTTAGCGCCAACGCCTCTAAATCACGTCAGGCGACTTCCCGTGCCCGCCAGATCGACAAAATCAAGCTGGAAGAGGTGAAAGCCTCCAGCCGCCAGAACCCGTTCATCCGCTTCGAACAGGACAAGAAGCTGTTCCGTAACGCGCTGGAAGTGGAAGCGCTGAGCAAAGGGTTTGATGAAGGTCCGCTGTTTAAGAATTTCAACCTGCTGCTGGAAGTGGGGGAGAAGATCGCCATTCTCGGCGCCAACGGTGTGGGTAAATCCACGATGCTGAAGACGCTGGTGGGTGAACTGCAGCCGGAACACGGTACGGTCAAATGGTCTGAAAACGCGCAGATTGGCTACTATGCGCAGGATCACGAATATGAGTTTGAAAATGACCTGACGGTATTCGACTGGATGAGCCAGTGGAAGCAGGAAGGTGACGACGAGCAGGCTGTACGCAGCATTCTCGGTCGTCTGCTGTTCAGCCAGGACGACATCAAAAAGCCGGCGAAGGTACTGTCGGGTGGTGAAAAAGGCCGCATGCTGTTCGGTAAACTGATGATGGAAAAACCGAATATCCTGGTGATGGATGAACCGACTAACCACCTGGATATGGAGTCAATCGAATCGCTGAACATGGCGCTGGAGATGTATCAGGGCACCCTGATCTTCGTCTCTCACGACCGTGAGTTCGTCAGCTCGCTGGCAACCCGCGTGATTGAAATTACGCCAGCGCGCGTGGTGGACTTCACCGGCAACTACGAAGATTACCTGCGCAGTAAAGGTATCGAAAGTTAAAAAAAGCCGGATGGCGGTTTCGCCTTACCCGGCTTGCGCATGTCGACCCTCTCCCGGCGGGAGAGGGTCTGAGCATCAGGCCTGACTAGATCCTCCACTCATCTCCTTCAATTCCATTTATCAGCAGCTGACGTTTTTCCCCTGCCGGTAACGACACCTTCAGCGTTTTCCACGCCGGACGATAATCTCCGCGCGCGTTGACCTGCAGGTTAATGGTCGCTCCGTCGCACACCATTTTCCACTCAACCCACAGCGCATTGCCGTTCTGGTAGCCCCAGCTTTCGCCATCGTCTTCAAACAGCTGACCTGTGGCAGTAC
>JAFACP010000268.1 GCA_023425455.1 Pseudomonadota bacterium
GGCGCATTTTATCAAGCAGTATGCCGCCGAGCAGCTTGAAGCCCAGGCTCAGCAAAAAGGGGATGGCCGCGAGCCAGCCCGTCGCCTGCAGCGAGACGTGGTGCTCATCACGCAGCCAGGCCGGAAGCCAGGCGCTGCTGCCCCACAGGTAGCTCAGGGTGGCGATCTCGACCAGCAGGATCCAGCCCAGCAGCGGCGTTTGCCAGGCCAGCGTAACGGTCTGCCTGAAGCCGGGTTTGTTGCGTCTCAGCGCCGTCTGCGGGGCGGGCAGGAAGCGCCAGACCGCGCCACCGCCCAGCAGCAGGTTGATGGCGGCGAGGGCATAAAAAGAGCCGGCCCAGCCAAGTTGCGCCATCAGCCAGGTGACCAGCGGAAAACCGACCGCCAGCCCCAGTGAGACGCCCAGCGCGGTGACGGCGTTGGGTCTGCCTAGCTCCTGCGCGTGGAAATTATCGCTGATAAAGCGTGTTTTCAGTGAAAAGAGCGGCCCCTCGGCAATCCCCAGAATCACGCGCGCGATGAGCATCCCCATTAGCGAGCCGAGCAGCGGCGAAATCGCGCAAATGACGGCCCAAATGACAGTACTGCTTAATAATCCCTGCCGATAATGTAGTTTGCTTTCAATAACTGGTGTTAATAGTAAAGCGGAAAATCCATAACCCAGAAGAAAGCAGGTCATTAACATTCCCTGCAACATTCTGTTTTCATTCAGCTGAAAATGTGCGGCAAATTGTGGGTTTAAAATCATGACAGAGATATTCACCCGGTCAATATAAGAAATAATAATTAGCAACAACAGTGCCAGTGTTCCTTGCCATTTTGCCGTCATTATATTCATGTCGATCTCGCTCTTTATTTATATTTTTATCACTGTGATTGTCACGCAAATAAAGTGATTCACCAGTGGAACTAATTGTTTATTAAGAATAAATATTTTTACACTTTCACGGGTGAAACACGACCGATACCCCTGACTGCCATTTTTAATGAACAAAAAGAAAAGAAGTCAATCGCTATTTTTAAAAATACGCGTTTATCAATAAAACGTATTTCCTCACCGCTTTATAATGAAAATTTCATATTGCTGCATTTTTTCGTGATCGTTTGCACACTTAGCTAATTAAAGACATTTTAATTAACAAAATGGTCACATTGCCGCTTGACGAAACCGTCATCGCTTTTATATTGACCGTATTAAATAAGAAACAGAGTTTCATATATGAAACAAAAGCCTGGAGGATCGTGATGAGCTGGATAGGCGTATGTGACGCAGAACAAGTACAGGAAGATTTCCCGTTTAGCGGCAACGTTGAGGGGAAAGAGATCGGCGTTTATTTGATTGACGGCGAATATTACGCGCTGGAAGACGTTTGTCCGCACGCTTATGCGCTGCTGAGCCAGGGGTTCGTCGAAGACGGCAAGGTGGAGTGTCCGCTGCATGAGGCGGTGTTCGACGTCAAAACCGGCCAGTGTTTGCACGGCCCCGGGGGGCGCAACCTCAACCGTTACCCGGTTCGGGTTTTTGAAAACCAAATCCAGATTACCTTTGTCGAGGAGACCGTGGCATGAGCGATACCCTGAACTTCAACCCGGCGCTGCCGGAAAGCCGCCAGTTTACCCCGCCTGCTGAAGGTGGTAACGGCGCGATCCATAAGCCGGGTGAGTACCAGAACCTTGTCTGGCAGACCCGCAGCCGCGCGCCGGAAAGCTGGGAGAACGCGCTTATCGCCACGCTGGAAACGCTTTTCGAGCAGGGCGCTGAAACGTTGCCGGAGCTGGTGAACGGGCTAAACGCGGTGCGCATGCACGACCAGCAGGGCGAGCCATGGCGCGAGGCCAGCTTCCAGGCATTCTTACAGGTTAACGGTTACTGAGGACAACGTGATGACGACTGGCGTACAAAATTATCTCGATAAAGGTCTACGCGGCCTCTGGTATCCGGTGCTGGCCAGCTGGGAAGTGCAGTCTGCTCCTGTGGGCATCACCCGCCTGGGCGAGCAGATTGTGGTCTGGCGCAACAAAGACGGTCAGGTGCAGGCGCTGGAAGACCGCTGCCCGCACCGCGGCGCGCGCCTGTCAATGGGCTGGAACCTCGGTGACCGTATCGCCTGCTGGTATCACGGCGTGGAAGTGGCGGGCAACGGTGAAGTGAAAGATGTGCCCGCCGTGGACAAATGTCCGCTGGTCGGCCAGCAGTGTGTGCGCAGCTATAACGTGCAGGAAGCGCACGGCGCCATCTTCCTGTGGTTTGGCGTGACCGCCGGCCAGCAGCCGGACGTGCTAAGCTTCCCGGATGAGCTCGCCGACGGCGAAACCTACAGCAACTTCCTCTGCACCGCCGCGTGGAAATGCAACTACCAGTATGCGCTGGAAAACGTGATGGACCCGATGCACGGTACCTATCTGCACTCCTCCTCACACTCAATGGCGGAAGGCGATCGCAAGGCTGACATGGTGCTGCAGCCGACCAAAACCGGCTTCATCTTTGAGAAAAAAGGGCAGAGCGGCGTCAACTTCGACTGGGTGGAGCTGGGCAACAGCGGCACCTTCTGGATGCGCCTCTCTATTCCCTACAAGAAGCGTTTCGGGCCTGGGGGCCACTTCTTTATCGTCGGCATGGTGGTGCCGGAAGATAACGACAACTGCCGCGTCTTCTTCTGGCGCATCCGCCGCGTGCAGGGCTGGCAGCGCGATATGTGGCGCTTTATGTACCGCAACCGTCTGGAAAAGCTGCACTGGGAAGTGCTGGAGCAGGATCGGGTGGTGCTGGAGAGCCTGGCGCCGGATGCCCGCGAACATGAATACCTCTACCAGCACGACGTCGGCCTCTCGCGCCTGCGCCGGATGATGCAAAAAGCGGCGAAAGAGCAGCTGGCGATGCGGGAAGAGCAGCAGGGAGCCGCCTGATGAATGGGCTGCTGAGTGGAAAACGCATCGTCGTGACCGGCGCCGCGCGCGGGCTGGGCTATCACTTCGCCAGCGCCTGCGCGGAGCAGGGCGCAACGGTGGTGATGTGCGACATCCTTGAGGGCGAGCTGGCTGAGCGCGCGCACGGTCTGCGTGCGCAAGGTTTTACGATCGAATCCCATGTTATCGATCTGGCCGATCCTCAGTCCATCGCGCAGGTGTTCCACGCCGTTGGTCAGAAAGGCGAGATCGACGGGCTGGTCAATAACGCGGCGATGGCGACCGGCGTGGGCGGCAAAAATATGCTCGATTACGATCCGGAACTGTGGGACCGCGTGATGAGCGTGAACGTCAAAGGCACCTGGCTTGTGACACGCGCGGCGGTTCCGCTGCTGCGGGAAGGGGGCGGAATTGTGAATGTCGCCTCCGACACCGCGCTGTGGGGCGCGCCGCGCCTGATGGCCTATGTGGCGAGTAAAGGGGCGGTGATCGCCATGACGCGCTCAATGGCGCGCGAGCTGGGTGAAAAACGTATCCGCATCAACGCCATCGCGCCGGGGTTAACCCGCGTCGAGGCAACGGAATATGTGCCGGCCGAGCGCCATCAGCTTTACGAAAACGGGCGCGCATTAACGGGCGCCCAGCAGCCGGAAGATGTGACCGGCAGCGTGGTCTGGCTGTTGAGCGATCTGTCGCGGTTTGTTACCGGGCAGCTGATTCCGGTCAACGGCGGTTTCGTCTTTAACTAACGGGTGAAGCGAGTATGGCAAACGATCAGGAAGTGAAGTATCTGGTGCCGGGGCTGGAACGCGGTCTGCAGCTGCTGTTGGCCTTCGGCGAACAGCATCGTGAACTGACCTTTGCCGAGCTGCACCGGCTGGTGGCAATGCCGAAAGCGACGGCATATCGCGTGGTCCAGACCCTGGAGTATATGGGCTTTCTCGAACGCAACACCCGCACCAATACCTTTTCGCTGGGGATGAACGTGCTGCGCCTCGGCTTTGAGTACATTGCCTCCCTGGATGTGGCGCAGGTCGGCCAGCCGGTTATCGAGCAGCTGCGCGACGTCAGCCAGTGCAGCAGCCATCTGGCGATTCGCGACGGGCGCGACATCATCTACATCGCCCGCGTCAGCGCCGCCGGGTCACGCATCAACCAGGTCAGCATCGGCACCCGCCTGCCGGTGCACTGCACTTCTCTTGGCCGCATGCTGTTGACCGATCTTTCCCGCGCCGACTTTGAACAGTTGTTCCCGCACGCGCGGCTGCCGGGGAAAACGCCGGGGCAGCTGCATGACCGCGAAGCCCTGTGGCAGATGGTGCAGCAGGACAAAGCCCGCGGCTATGTGATCGGCGAATCCTTCTTCCGCCAGGGGATCTCCTCCATCGTCTATCCGGTGTATGACCGAAGCCATCGCGTGGCGGCGGTGGTCAGCATCCTGGTGCCGTCGGAGGAGATCCCGCAGGCCGACCGCGAGCGTTTGCAAAACGAGGTGTGCATGGCGGCGGATAAAATCTCTGGCTTCTTAGGGTATTTGTCACAGGCCAGTTAAATCAGCCAGTTAACGTCAGGCGCTTCACTGCGTCGGGCATGTTTTACGCCCAATCTGGGCCAGAAGAGGCAACCAACGATGAGTGTAACCAGAATTGAAAAGCTGGAATTTGGCGTCGAGGACCTGACGAGCTGCGCCAAATTTATGCGTGATTTTGGCCTGACGGGCGATGCCAGCGGCCAGCGTTTTACCACCTTAAGCGGCGCGCGCGTGGAGCTGAACGCCATCGACAGCCCCGACCTGCCAGACGCGTTTGAAGCCGGCAACACCCTGCGCCGTATGACCTGGGCGGTTGCCACGCAGGAGTGTCTGGATGCGCTGCGTCCGAAGCTTGCCACGCAGCCCGGTTTTCGTGAGGTGGGCGATGCCCTCGAGTGCCTCGATCCCAACGGTATGACGCTGCGGGTGCAGGTCAGCCAGCAGGTGCCGGTTGCGCTGAACGTCGAACCCATCAACCAGTGGGGCGATGTGCGTCGGATCGATACCCCAAGCCCGGTTTACGACCGCGCCCAGCCGATTAACGTCGGCCACGTGGTGTTCTTCGTGGAGGAGCTGGCGGCGGTGGAAAAATTCTACCGCGAGGTACTCGGCTTTCAGGTTTCTGACCGCTACATCAACCGCGCCGTGTTTCTGCGCTGCGGCGTACGCGGTGGCCATCACAACCTGTTTTTACTGCAACTGCCGAACCGCAGGCGCGGCCTGAACCACGTGGCCTTTACCGTGCGCGACATTCACGAGGTGATCGGCGGCGGAATAGCGATGAACAAAAACGCCTGGAGCACCTTTATCGGGCCGGGTCGCCATCCGGTGTCTTCGGCCTACTTCTGGTACGTCAACAGCCCGACCGGCGGGGCGTTTGAGTACTACACCAATGACGATTATCTGACCGAAAACTGGCAGCCGCGCGAGCTGGAGCACTCTCTGGTCTCCTTTACCGAGTGGGCGGTGGAAGGCGGCATCGATCACGATACCCGCCGCCAGCAGAAAAAGCCGGAGGCGGTATGACCTCGCGCATGGTGATCATCGGCGGCGGCCAGGCGGGCGGCTGGGCGGCGAAAACCCTGCGCGACGAAGGCTTCGACGGCGAGATTTGCGTGGTGGCGGAAGAGGCGTGGGATTTCTACGAGCGTCCGCCGCTGTCGAAAGCGACGCTGCTGGAGCCGGACGCGGCGCTCCCGCGGCTGTTTTCCGACGAAGCGCTGCGGGCGTTGAACCTGACCTGGCACCGTCCGCTGCGCTCGGAGCAGATCGACCGCGAGGCGAAAACGGTGCGTTTAAGCAACGGCGAGCATCTTAGTTACAACATACTTTTAATCGCTACCGGAGGGCGGGCGCGCCTGCCGGGCGAGGCGTGGGCGAAACATCCGCATGTTTATACCCTGCGCCACTGGCAGGACGCGCAGCGCCTGAAAGGTCGTCTGGGGGAGAGCCAAACGCTGGCGATTATCGGCGGCGGCTGGATTGGCCTGGAGATTGCCGCTTCGGCGCGTAAAAGCGGCGTGGCGGTCACGTTGTTTGAGCAGCAGCCAGCGCTGTGTATGCGCTCGGTCAGCGGCGAGGTTTCTCAACGCCTGGAGAGGCTCCATCGCGAGCAGGGCGTCGATATTCGTACCGGCTGCGGCGCGCTGGAGCTGGAAGATGACGGCGGCCTGCCGGTTATCCACTGCGACGGACAACGTGAAACCGTTGACGCGGTGGTGGTGGGGATCGGCGTCGATCTCAATCTGGAGCTGGCGCGCGATGCGGGGCTGAAAACCGAACGCGGGATCGTGGTGGATGCGCAGGGACGCACCTCGGATCCGTTTATCTTCGCTGCGGGCGATGTCGCTCAGCATCATCACTACGGC
>JAFACP010000286.1 GCA_023425455.1 Pseudomonadota bacterium
ATCGGCTCGGCGGTCGGCACCAGAAAATGGACCAGTACCCCGCCCACCAGCGGCGGCACCAGGGCGCTGCCGAAGGCCAGTTTTATCCAGTCACTGAGATTTTGCAGCGGGTTATACCACGGGAGCAATTTGCGCAGCAGCAGGGCGCCCGTACAGGCTTCAATCAGGTTAACCGCGGTGTAGGCGAAGCTGACCGTTTCCCAGGAGAAAAGCAGCCACGAGGCCAGAATGTTGCCAAAAGAGCAGGCCAGCGCAATGCCAGGCCACATTTTGCCGGCGTGACGGTAAAAGGCGACCATCATGATCGAGGTGGGGAACCACAGCGGTGCCAGAAGGGAGCCGATACGCGTCAGCTCCAGCGAGAATAAGGTAAAGATAAAGGTGACCAGGCCAAGACAGACAAGTCGCAACAAAGGATGAGGGGTCGTTACCAAAACCCGCTGGTATTGTTTATTCATTACCGCTGTATCCAGAAACGCGATGCCGTCAGGCACCAGGCCCGGACGCGAGAAATTGAGAATTTGGTTTATGCTAGTACAAACAATTTACAATTCATATGGCGACTGCTCATAATTTGACATCATAGACTTATTAAATAGTTACTCTGCAAAAAATTCACGTTAAACGTCGAAAAAACGATCGTTTTAATTTCACTCAGGGAGCCATCAGTCACTTTTCAGCCGCTCTCGCAGAAGCTGCGCTTTCGACTGGTATCACGTCGCCGAAATCCCTATAATTGCCGCGTTTGACGCTCAGGCGTCGTCCTTCCTTAACATCCAGGTTAATCAGGTCGCTAAATTTATGACTGATAAGTCTCATCAGTGCGTCATCATAGGCATCGCCGGCGCATCGGCTTCAGGTAAAAGTCTTATTGCCAGTACGCTTTATCGCGAACTGCGTGAACAAGTTGGTGATGAGCACATCGGCGTTATTCCCGAAGACAGCTATTATAAAGATCAATCCCATCTGTCGATGGAAGAGCGCGTTAAAACCAACTATGACCACCCAAATGCCATGGACCACAGCCTGCTGTTCCAGCATTTAGAAGCGCTTAAAGGCGGGCAGGCGATTGAACTGCCGGTCTACAGCTATGTTGAACACACCCGTACGCAGGAGACGGTGCGTATCGAGCCCAAAAAGGTGATTATCCTTGAAGGGATCCTGCTGCTGACCGACGCGCGTCTGCGCGAATCGATGAACTTTTCAATCTTCGTAGATACCCCGCTGGATATCTGCCTGATGCGCCGTATCAAGCGTGACGTTAACGAGCGCGGTCGCTCGATGGACTCGGTGATGGCGCAATACCAGAAAACCGTGCGTCCAATGTTCCTGCAGTTTATTGAACCGTCCAAGCAGTACGCCGATATTATCGTGCCGCGCGGGGGCAAAAACCGGATCGCGATTGATATCTTAAAAGCGAAAATCAGCCAGTTTTTTGAATAACCTGCGTGAACTGTGTACTGTTCAGAGATAACCTGGTTTGCCCTGAAGCCTGCGGGTCTTCAGGGATTGCTGCACGAAAGGAGAAAGTGCCATGCGTCTTTGTGACAAAGATATAGAAGCCTGGCTGGACGAAGGCCGGCTCTCTATCACGCCTCGTCCGCCGGTGGAGCGCATTAACGGCGTCACCGTTGACGTGCGTCTGGGGAATAAATTTCGTACGTTTAGCGGTCATACCGCCCCGTTTATCGATCTTAGCGGGCCAAAAGATGAGGTGAGCGCCGCGCTGGACCGCGTGATGAGCGATGAAATTGTTCTCAACGATGGCGACGCCTTCTACCTGCATCCGGGCGAGCTGGCGCTGGCCGTCACCTTTGAATCGGTGACCCTGCCTGCGGATCTCGTCGGCTGGCTCGACGGTCGCTCCTCGCTGGCGCGTCTGGGCCTGATGGTTCACGTCACCGCTCACCGCATCGATCCCGGCTGGTCTGGCCGCATTGTGCTCGAATTCTTCAATGCCGGGAAATTACCGCTGGCGCTGCGTCCGGGAATGATGATTGGCGCCCTGAGCTTCGAACCGTTGACCGGTCCGGCTGAGCGCCCTTATAACCGCCGTCAGGACGCAAAGTACCGCGACCAGCAGGGTGCGGTTGCCAGTCGTATTGATAAAGACTGATCGTTAGTCCACTGAGGATGCCATGAGAAGAGTTCTGACAACGCTGATGATCTTGCTGGTGGTGCTGGTTGCCGGCCTGTCGGCGTTGGTTCTGCTGGTGAACCCTAATGATTTCCGCGCCTATATGGTGCGTCAGGTCGAAGCGCGCAGCGGTTATGAACTGAAGCTAAACGGGCCGCTACGCTGGCACGTCTGGCCGCAACTCAGCATCCTCTCTGGCCGCATGTCGTTGACCGCGCCCGGGGCGTCCGTGCCGCTGGTGTCGGCCGATAACATGCGCCTCGACGTGGCGCTGATCCCGCTTTTCTCGCATCAGCTGCAGGTCGATCAGGTGATGCTGAAAGGGGCGGTTATTCAGCTGACGCCGCAGAGTGAAGCGGTTCGCAAAGCCGGTGCGCCGGTCGCCCCGCGGGAAAACCCGCTGCCGGATGTGCCCTCTGATAAGGGCTGGTCGTTCGATATCGCCAACCTGAAAGTGGCCGACAGCGTGCTGGTTTTCCAGCATGAAAGCGACGAGCAGGTGACGGTGCGTAACATTAACCTGACGATGGAGCAGGACGACCAGCATATCGGCACGCTGGATTTCTCAGGCCGCCTTAACCGCGATCAGCGGGATTTAACCCTGTCACTTACTGCCAATATTAACGCCTCAGACTACCCGCACCAGCTGGCTGCCGATATCCGGCAGATGAGCTGGCAACTGACCGGCGCCGATCTCCCGGCGCAGGGCGTCAGCGGGCAGGGCACCCTGCAGGCGGTGTGGCGTGAAGAGCAAAAACAGCTGGCGTTAAACAACCTGGATCTGCAGGTTAACGACAGCGCCCTGAAAGGGCAGGCGAGCGTCTTGCTGCAGGACAAGCCGAAGTGGGCGCTGGATCTGCAGTTTGACAGGCTGAATCTGGAAAACCTGCTCGCGCCGGTTGCCGACACGGCACAAACCGCTGAGCCGGTGCAGGCCGCGCAAAGCCAGGTGACGCAGCCGCGGCCGGTGATCTCCTCCAACCTTGAGCAACCGCACTACAGCGGCCTGCGCGGATTTACCGCGGATATTGCGCTGAAGGCCAACAGCGTGCGCTGGCGCGGCATTGAGTTTACCGACGTCAGCAGCCAGATGTTCAACCATAACGGTCTGCTGGTGATCTCAGCGCTGAGCGGCAAACTGGGCAGCGGGGTGATTTCCCTGCCCGGCACCCTGGATGTGCGCAAGGATACCGCCAGCGCAGCGTTCCAGCCGCGTCTTGAGAACGTTGAGATTGGCACCATCCTGAAGGTGTTCAATTATCCGATCCCGCTGAGCGGCAAGCTGACCCTGGCGGGGGATTTTTCCGGCTCCCGGATTGATGCCGTAGCGTTTCGCCACGACTGGCAGGGACAGGCGCACGTTGAGC